>JAKDNL010000282.1 GCA_030451825.1 Pseudonocardia sp.
CGAGGCGCCCGGCCCTGGCCGGGCCGGGCGCGGCGCACGTGCTCGGGCGCCGCGCCCGGTTCGATCAGGGGCGGTGGAATCCACCTCCCGCGCGGGCCGCTCCGGCGCCGCGCGGGAGGTGGCAGTCATCGGTGGGTCAGTCCGTGAGGACCTGCACGACCGCGGCGCGCAGCTCCGGGCGCAGGGAGACGGTGTTCCCCTCGTCGTCGTGCTCGGTCAGCACGACCGTCCCGCCGTAGGACTGCGAGGTGTGGCCGTAGACCCCGGCCAAGCCGGTCGCGGGCCAGTTGATCTCCGCACCGTTGCTCAGGCCCTCGTCATCGACCCACATGTCCAACGTGCTGGTCAGGCCCACGACGTCGACCAGATCGCAGTCGATCGTGGCGTAGAGCCCCTTCAACGTCGTGCCGTCCGCCTCCCGAGGAAGCCGCACGTCGAACAGGTTGCCGGAGGGCGTGAGGGCCAGGGCGGTGATGCTGTCCGTCTGCGTCGTCATGGCCATAACCATAGCGGTTAGCTATGCCTGTGTCTACATCTAATACGTGTTGACTTGTACGTATTGTGGCGCCATGATTGCAGGCGTACCGACGACGTGCCGGAGGGATCCCGATGGACCTGACAGAAGACGCCCGCGCCGTGATCGCAGGACTGATCGCACCCGAGACCAGCGGCATCGACCGCGACCACATCTACGCCCCGGACCACGTATGGGGACAAATCCTGGCGCTGTTCCCGGTCGAGCTGTTCCACGCCTGGACCGCCCGCCACCGGGCCGCCTTCGACAACGACGGCATCGGCTACGGCCCCGCCGCGGGCTCCCAGGGCGCCACCCGTCGCCCGTCGGGTGACCGCACGCTCGCCGCGCTCCGCTCGATCCGCGACCGCTTCGACTGTCCTGTCATCGGCGCCACCGAGCCGTGTGAGCAGTGCCCGCACTGCATCGCCGCCGTGGCGCTCCTCGCCGACCCTGCGGCCGACGAGACCACGGGGAGCGACCGGTGATCCGGCTCGGGCTGTCCCTGGCCGTCGTCGGGTGGGTCATCTACACCGCGGGCGGGACTCAGGTCGGCGGGTGGGCGATCGTGCTCGGCCTCGGGATCCTCGCGGTGCGGTTCCGCCCAGGCAGAGGCGCCGCAGGGGCGGGCCGGATCACGGTCGGGCATTCCCACGGCGCCGGCCGGCCGCTGCTGCGCCACGAGGGCAACCACGTCCATACCGCCCGGTCCGAGGGTGTCCGGGTCGTCTCGGCGACCGTCACGCCCTCCTCAGGCCTGGTCAAGATGCACCGAGGCGACGTGGAACGAATGAGCAGCCGGGCCTACCTCGCGTTCATGTACGCCGGCAAGGCCGCGGCGGGCACCGCGGTCGGCTGCTCGGCCGACAGGGCCAATGTCCGGGCCGAGCGACGCAGGATGCAGGGCGCCGGACTGACAACCGCCGAGGTGCGCAAGATCGACGCCTTGGCACAAGCTGACGCTGCGCGCTACGCACGATCGAGCAAGGTCGACAAGTACGCCGACCGGCTCGGCGAGCGAGGCCAACTGTGAAGCGCGCGACCGCGCTCCTGCGCCTGCTCACCGTCGAACCGACCGACACCTGGCGTGTGGACGCCGCTTTCAACGAAACGGAGAAGCAATCATGAGCTGCTGCGACGAGGCTAGATGTCGCCGGACTACCCCGATCCTGGTGCGGCAGGGGGCGTTCACCGGGGAATGGCTGGCGATCACGCGCCACACCATCGAGAACGGCCTGGTGAAGGCCACCGAGAAGCACACCCTCGACCCGGTGTCGCAGGCCGAGATCGAGCTGAACAACTCGGTGCTGCGCGACCTGTTCGCCTACGTGAGGGCCGCCTGGTCCGAGACTGTGGACGGCTCCGACGCGGATCGCGCGTACAAGGATGTCCTCGACAAGATCCACGCCCTGACCGAGACGAAGCGCGAGCAGCTGCTGGGGCCGCGCGAGGCGGCGTCGTGACCGGCCGGGAGGACCCGCAGGCCGAGGACCGGCCGGTGTTCTGGGCAGCCATCCGGGGCGGCTACAGCTACGAGCAGGCGGAGTTGCGGCAGCTACGGGCCGACCGCGAGCAGGACGCGCAGGCCGGCCCCGCCACCGGGACGTCGACGAGGCGCGGTGACCGGTGAGCGCCGCGACCGTCCCGGTGACCGCAGACGACGTCTACCAGGAAGCTCTCATCGACTACGAGACCGTCGGCGCGCACGAGCTCGGAGTCACCTACGAGCGGCTGATGAACCCGGGACAGCGCGCCGACCAGGGCTCCTACTACACCCCGACCGAGCTGGCCGCGTTCCTAGCGCAGTTCTCCCTGAACTTGGGTCTGGACCAGGTCGGGCCGGACGCCGCACAGGTTCTGCGGATCACGGCTCTTGATCCGGCGTGCGGCGCGGGAATGCTGCTCGTCCACGCTGCCCGGGTGTTGTCGCACGCGTACGCGGCCCGGCTGGTCGGGTCGGAACCGTCCGGTGACCTGGTGTTGGCGGTGATGCCGCGGGTGGTCCTGGAGTGCGTCTACGGCGTCGACTCCGACCCGGTCGCTGTCGATCTGGCTCGCCTGTCGGTGTCGCTGGAGACGGCGGGTGCGCTGGCCCCGTCGATGCTCGCGCGGCACATCGTCTGCGACAGCGTCCTGGACGGGCCCGAGCATCTGCCGCCGGCGCTCGCGGATCGACACCGGACCGCGACGGACGCCGCCCTCAATAAGACAACGGAGAAGTGACATGACCACCAAGGACGCCGTGGCTGCCACGATCGCCCGGTGAGCTGGCCAGTGCGCAGCCTTGACCACCCCCCATACCCCTGACGACTGTATCCGAACCTGTTGCCATGGACGGTATAAATCGCTATGATTACAGTCATGACTACGGAGCAGATGCGCCAGTACCTCGCCGACGGTGGAACGGACATGCAGTACTTCATGGAGTGGGTGACCGAGCAGTCCACCGACCCGATCGCCCGGGAGTTCGCCGGCGCGCTGTTCGACAACATCGAGCAGGACGAGTGAGAAACGGCCGGGCTCATACCGCAGCAGACGACACCGTGCGAGCCGCGGCCACCACGGGGGGCCGCCGTAGCAGACTTCGTGCCCGCGGAGGAAAAAGCGCGACCGGTACCGTGGTCGTACATACGTTCGATCCTCGGAGGTAGACGGTCATGAGCAGCACAACACCTGGTCGCATCCCCGCCGACGTCTTGGAAGCGCTCCTAGCCAGTTTCATCGGCAACCACGCACGTCACCTGGTCAACACCTGGCGACGCGAGGGCCGAACAGGCGGATTCGCGCACCCCGGCGACTCGTTCGGGCGCGTCCTGGCCTGGGCGTGGGACACCAACCCCGACCGCGCCGTGGCGCTGATCGCCGAGTTCCTCAACGAGGTGAACTCCCTCGCCGACAACTACGGTCTCGCACCAGCCCTGTCCCTCGACGAACTCCTGTACGGGATCGACGCAGCACTCTTGCCCGGCTTCACCGGGGACGCCGCCCTGATCGCGCGAGCACGACGCGAGGTACCGGCCCTAGTCGCCGAGCCTCTGATCTGACCATGTCCACCCTTCGCCAGCTCGGCTACACCGCGGCCGGGAGCTACCCTTCCCCCATGACCCAGCAGGACAGCCGCGGGATCACCGACCCACTGCCTCCGCTGGCCGGCCCCGACGCCGGCGCAGACGAGCGTGGCCACGCCGTGATGGCCCGCATGGTCGCCCGCTTCGGCGCACCCACCCTCGACGACTACCGGCGTGCCTACGCCGGCTGCGGGGCGAGCTGGCCCGGAGACGACGAGATCCGGCGCCGACACCCCGTCGCCGAACCCGCGTCGTGATCGGCGGGAAAGTCCTCGACGCCTCCTACCTCGCCGCACTGGTCCGCGGCCGGCCGGCTGCATGGGCATGGCTCGACACCGCCCGCGCGGTCGGCATCGTGCTCGCCCTGCCCTCCCTCGCGCTGACCGAGGTTCGAGCCGTGCGCCCGGATGGCGGACCGGTGCTCGCCGAGCTGCTCGGCCACCCTGCCGTCCTGCTCACCGACCTCGACGCGGCCGTGGCCGCCGACGTCGACGACCAACTCACCCACGCCGCGATGTTCGACGCCCTAGCCGGGCACGTCGTGCACTTGGTCCGTCACCGCGGCTGGCCAGCGCTCACCGACGACCCGGGGCGCCTGCACCGCCTAGACCCCGATCTCGAGGTCGACCGGCTCTAGGTGCACGCTGCCCTCCCCACGAGGGGAGACACCCGGTGTAACACGATCTCGGGAGAACACGACTTCCCGTCCGTGACCAGCATCGCCGCGGCGTGACCGACGATCACAGATCCGAACTCCGGCTCCGGAAACTGCGCGAGGCGCAGGCACGGGCTCACCGGATCCTGCGCGGTCGCATCCTCGACGAGGACCGCATCAAGACCAGCCGGGCACTGCGCCTGACGCCGCCGCTGATCACTGGGCCGCTGCTCGACGTCCTGCGGAATCCCGGCCACACGATGATGTAGCTCGGCTAGTAGCCGGGCATCTGGCCTGCTCTCACCTACCACCCGGAGCACCTGGCCGCGGCATCAGGCCACGACCGGTCATCAGGTGCGTTTTTTGCTCAGCTCGACTCCAGCGGCTACTGCGGCAGCCCGGACGTCGTCCGGTAGCTCGCGCAGCCCGAAGCTGAGGGCGTCGAGCACCGACGCCAGTGCGTACGCCGCATCCGGGTGCGATAGCCCGCCGTACCGATCTTGATTCGTCCGGTGCCGCAGCGCAGCCGCGCCAGCCTCGATCAGCGCTCTGTCCTCGCGTCGGCGTTCGGCCGCACGGTCGCCCTGCGCTTTCATCGCGCCAGCCTGACCTACCGCCCCGTCGCAGTCACCCCGGACCACGCACCACCCTAACCAGCAGCCTGGCCACGCACTCGAAATTTTAACGGTTAAACGTGTTGCAGAACCACATATCTAGCCGCTATAGTTGTAGTCAGTTGGACAGAGCGTTCACCCCTACCACCACCGGAGGACACCATGTCGAAGACTCCCGCCGCCACTGGTCGCACCGTCAAGGGCGCGCTGCTGGTCCGCGGAGACGTCGTCATCCTCCGCGGCGCCGTGGTGAACGTCCGTGCCGGATCGACCAAGAAGGCCATCCGGGTCATCACCGGCTACGACCACACCGCTCACCGGGTGGTCGTCCGCCACGTCCGCCGGTCCGCGGACGTGCCCGTCGTCCGTCTGGTCACTGACGAGCAGTGACCCGCTCGGGGACGGCGAGGGCGATACCTCGCCGTCCCCTGACGATCAACGACCCAGCCACCCCGACAACCACCGAGGAGGGGCCATGAGCGAGCGGATGTTCGTCGCGATGCACGAGACCAACGACCACGAGGGCGAGACCTGGACGTGGTTCCTCCAGCTCGACGGGAACGAGGCGGAGATCGACAAGCTCGCCCGCTTGCTGCGCGATGCCGAGGAGGGCGACGACGAGTTCTCGTACTCGCTGGAGCTGTCCACGCGCGAGCCGGAGCCGATCGTCGACAAGATCGTTGCGCACGCGCACACCGGCTACTACGCCTCGCACAACAAGGTGACGGGCTCATTCGCCTGCCCCGACGATCTCGGCGAGTACGCGGACGAGCTCTACAAGGGCGGCATCCGGGGATTCTTCCTCGACGCCCCCGCGGACAACACCGACAACGCTGCGGACGCGTGAGCACGCGGAACCGCGCGCGGATCGCGGCGCTGATCGAGCAAGTCGGGCCCGCCATCACCGCCTACGACACAGCCCGCGTCGATGCGTATGGGCCCGACGGTGAGCGCGATCCGGACGCGGCCGGGCACCAGCGACTCGACGACCTCGCGCGAGAGGTCGCCAGCGGCCCACTGTCCGAGCTACTGGCCCTCGTGACGCGCGAGATGAGAGCCCGGCCGTGACCCCTGTGGGGTCGCCTGGTCGTTCTGACTGACGGGGTCCGCTATCCGCACGTCGTACGGGTGGCGGGCTCCGGATGATGCCGCTGACTGCTGGATCTCCGATGACCGCGGATTGACGGGCTACATAGCAAGCCGCTATGGTTATGGACATGCCAGAGAACGCGCCTTCCGCCACCGGTTACTCCGCGATCGTCTCCGTGGCGGTCCGCGTCTCCGGAAACGTCCCGGTCCGGCTGGACGCGACCAACATCGGCACTCCCGAACAGCAGGTCGGCCTCACCTTGGGCAGCGTCCTGGTCTACCTGCGGACCGTGCAGACGGTCCGTGCAGTGGTCGAGGGATGGCGCTCTGCGAAGGTGGCGGCGGAGAGCCTGGGCCCGGCGCGGCCGATCTCCGAGCAGCGCGCCGGGCTCGCCCACGTGGCCGGGTCCCAGGTCTCGGCGCTCGTTCGGCTGGGTGGGCTCCCGACGGTCCTGTCTGCTCCGGTCACCCGCCGCCCCGGCAGCCGGGTTCCCTCCCATGTACGTATCCAGGTCGGCCCGGTCGTGTGGGAGGTCTGCGACTGGACCGCCTACGAATGCCTCGCCGCCGGATGGCTCCAGGCCGCCACCCTGCTCAACCTTCCGATCACCTGACGCGCGCCGGTGCCACACTGGCCCGATGGGACACGCATGGGCGGTCAGATCCGCTGACGAGCGAGGCCACGTGACGCCCCCGATCCAGGGCGAAGAAGCCACCGCGGAACAAGCATGGATCCGAGCCATCGACGCCACGCAGGCAGCCGTTCGCGACACCCCGAGCGCCGAGTACCGAGTCACCGTCGACGAGACCGTGGCCACGGTACGGCCCGGGTCGGATCCGGACGGCAGCCCCGACACGGCGGCATGCCGGGACGCCCTGGCCGGTCTCGGCCGAGCCGTGCTGACCTCTGACCTGGACTAGCCACGCGACAACGGCATAGCCCTCTGACGCCCGCCGGTCGAGATCCGCGACGACGGCTTGGCACGTTAAAACGCTAAATCACTAGACAGCAACATGACAACTTGCTATGATTGGAGCCAGCAAGGACGGAGACGCCACCCGGAGGACACCTCACATGAGCTTGAACCCCGCCGACATGGGCCTCGCCCACAACGCCCGCCACCGCACCGAAGACGACCTCACTATCTGGACCGCGCACGGCGGCAAGAGTTCAGCCCGGCACTACGTCAACCACGACGGGTGGACCATCCGCTACGACTGCAACCGCTGTGGCTGGTACCTGCTCACTCCCGCCGGCGACCGCGTCGACGAACGCGGCCGGCTCTTCAAAGCACTGTGGGCGGCCAAAGCTGAGGTCGACCGGGTTGCCCCCGACTACACACCCCGCCCCAGCGACGGCAACCACGGCCAGGAGTGATCACCATGTCGATGCGGATCGAGTGGGACACGGCCACCAACCTCGATTCATCGCTACTGACCGCCGACGCAGCACTGCGCCACCTCGACCCCGAGACGGTCGACGGCACGCACGTCCTGGTCCTCGGCGGCAGCACAGGCGGCGCGTTCGCCATCGCGGGCGACCTCCACGAACTCGCCCAGCTCGTTCAGCGTCTCGACGCAGACATAGCCAGCGCCCAGACCCAACCCAGTCGAGGGCACTAACAGGTTTCCTATTTAACCTGTTAAACGCTATTGTCCCTGCCATGAGTGCGGAACCCTATCGACTCGACACACCCAGGGTCGTCGGCGTCGGATCCGGCAAGGGAGGCGTTGGCAAGTCCACGACCTCCGTGCACCTAGCCACCTTCGCCGACCTGGCCGGGTATCGGACCCTCCTCGTGGACACCGACGTGAACCGCACCGCCTACGAGTGGGTCATGCGCGCAGGCGACCGGATGCCCTTCGCGATCGACGCCCAGACCGACGGCGCCGTCCTCGCCCGGCTCCACGAGATCTCCGGCTACGACATCATCATCGTGGACCTACCCGGCGCCCGGACCACCGCAGCATGGACCGCGCTACTCCACGGCGGGGAGGAGGCCCGCACCCGGAACGATGTCCTCGGGCTCGACGCCCTGATCGTCCCGACCCAGGTCGAAACCGCGGACCTCAGAGTTACCACCGCGTTCATCGCGGAAACGATCGCACCGCTCGGGCTCCCCTACCTGCTCGTCGGAACGCGAGTCCGCCACCAGAGCGTGACCGTCGCCCTCCGTGCTCTCAACAACCTCGTCGCCGGTGGTTTCAACGTCGCTCGGACCATCATCCGCGATCTCTCCCCCCACGGAGACGCCATCACGCAGAACCGGCCCATCACCCAGGTCGGGCCCCGGCACTCCACCGCCCGGCACTCCACCGCCCGGATGGCCGAGCGCGAGTACCGCGACCTCGCCCGGGAGATCTTCGCCGGCCTTCTCACGCTCACATGGCCCACCGACACACCCCAGGAGGACTGATGCCCAAGGAGATCGACGTCGGCGCCAACCTCGCGCCCATCATCCGGCCCGGGCGTGCCCCCTCCAGTGACGAGGACCCTCCCAGCGCCACGGCACCCGCCGCCGCTCCCGGTGCGTCTCGCACCCAGCCACGCACCCGGAAACAGCCCGCGGGAAAGAAGACCGGCAGCGCCACGAACTCGCCGTCCGCTCGCCGTAGCGGGCCGGGGAAGCAACG
>JAKDNL010000889.1 GCA_030451825.1 Pseudonocardia sp.
GTTCTGGTTGAGCGTGGCGAACAGGACCAGCCCGAGGACGGCGACGCCGAGGGCGGCGCCGATCTGTTGGCTGGTGGTCGAGGTGCCGGAACCCTGTCCGCTGCGCGCGACGGGCAGGTCGGCGAGCACGACCGAGCCGAGTTGAGCCGCGCCGACACCGAGCCCGAACCCGTAGACCGCGAGGAACGGCACGGTGGCCCACCACGGGGTGCTGGTGGTGATGACCAGGCCGAGGCCGACCACGCCGACGATCTCGGCGCCGAGCCCGAACCGGACCGCGGCCAGTGGCCCGAGCCGGTTGGCCAACCCGGCCGCGGCGGCGCCGGCGAGGAACGCGGCCAGGGCGAGCGGGAGCAGCGCGAGCGCGGTCTGCGCGGCGCTGTAGCCGAGCACGTTCTGCCACCACAGCGGCAGCGCGAACAGCAGCCCGAACTCGCCGAGGTAGACGATCGCGGTGACCAGGTTGCCGTTGCGGAACGAGCGCACCCGGAACAGCGACAGATCCACCAACGCGGCGGCCCCGATGTGGTTGCGGTGCCGCTCCCAGCCGATGAATGCTGCGGTGGCCAGCAGCGCCATGCCGAGCACGACGGGGGTGGGCGAGAGCGTCCACGGCCAGGGCTGGCCGAGCACCTCGACCGGGCCGGTGGTGGTCCACCATCCCCAGATGCGGCCCTCGATCAGCCCGAGGACCAGCAGCCCGGCCGCGGCGATCGACAGCACCGACCCGGTCAGGTCCAGCCCGGTCTCGGCGTCGGGGTCGCGACTCTCGGTGACCAGCGCACGGGCCGCGACGATCAGCGCGATCGCGACGGGAACGAACACCACGAACGCGGCCCGCCAGGAGAACAGGGTGGTCAACCAGCCGCCCAGCAGCGGACCCAGCGCGGCGGTGCCGCCGATGGTGGCACCCCAGACCGCGAACGCGATATTGCGGTCCGCTCCGCGGAAGGAGGCGTTGAGCAGCGACAACGTCGCCGGGAAGATCATGGCGCCGCCGATGCCCTGCAGCATCCGGCCGACCACCAGCAGGTCACCGTTCGGGGCCAGCGCCGCTGCCGCGCTCGCGACGGCGAACACCGCGCAGCCCCACACCAGCATCCGGCGGCGCCCCACCCGGTCGGCGATCCGCCCGAAGCTCAGCAGCAAGGCGGCGAACACCAGCGTGTAGGACTCCTGCACCCACTGCGCCTGCGCCGAGGTGATGCCCAGCTCACCGATGATCGTGGGCAGCACGACGTTCACGATCGTCGCGTCCACGATCACCATCGCGACCGCGACGCTGATGACCGCCAGCGCCCACCACCGACGGGGGTTCGTGACGGCGCCGGTACTCGCGGGCTCGTCGTGCGTTCGACCGACCGGGAGCTCTGACGGGTTGGACACGGCAACACCTCGTATGGCTAGATGTATCTGATTGCTAGAATAGGCTAGCAACTAAGGGCGCCTAGGATGAGGCTGTGGGTGAACAGGAGGCGGCTGCCGCCGGCGTCGCGATCGCGGCGCAGGACCCGGCCGCACTTGTGGGTGAGCTGATGCGGCTCAACAGTGCGGTCGTGCAGGTCCTGGCCCGCGAGTTGGGCCTGTCCTTGACTGACCTCACCGCGCTGCATCACTTAGTCGAGCGCCCTTCAGCGGGGCCGGTCGAGTTGGGCAAACGGTTGGGCATGTCCTCGGCGTCGGCCACGGTGCTGGTGGATCGCCTCGAACGCGCGGGGCACGTGCTGCGGCGCCGCGATCCCGCGGATCGGCGCCGCGTCGTCCTCGAGGTCACCGAGGCCGCCGCGGCCCAGTCCCTCGAGGCGGTGCGCCCGCTCGTGGACGCCGTGGCCGCTATCGACCACGACCTCGACCAGCCCGCCAGGCAGGCCGTCGCGATCTACCTGGCTCGGGTAGCGGACGCCATGACCGCGTTCACCGGCCAGTGAGGTCGA
>JAKDNL010000890.1 GCA_030451825.1 Pseudonocardia sp.
GGGACTGCTCGTCGCCGTGGTCGTCAGCGAACTGCGCGATCAACCCCGAGGACACAACGACAAGCTGAGGTGGGTGCGAGTCTGGCCGGGGTTCCGGGGCCCGACGACGCCCGGACGCGCGGAGCTGCGGCCGGCGGCAGCGCTCCCGGCCGGCCGGGGCCGTGGTGGCCGACGAGCCCACGGCAGCACGGACGGTCCTCGCTGTGGCGTGCCCGCACTGCCACGCCGGGCCGTGGACCCGCTGCGCCTGGCCCAGGGGTAGAAGGCTGACGAAGTCGATGTGGCATTCGTCCCGGGCCGAGGCGGCCGGTGCCGCCCGGAAGGCGGCCTGACAGCCGATCTCCCGGTTCGACCATCCGGTTCCCTACCCGGATGCCCGGGACTGGCCGCCAGCGTGGCGGTCGGCCCCGGGAATCGCCGACGAGCTCAACTCGCTAGCAGCGCCCCTCCGCTCCGGTACCTGAGCCACGGAGCCGCGTCCTGGATGTGAAACGAACACAGCCCGCCAGCCGATACCCAGGCAACCGCCATCCCCGGAGCCGTCGCCGTGAACCGTGTTCGCCCTCCCCACGGCCGCAACCCTCGCGGCCTGTCTTACGGCCAGAAGATCACCCTCGGCGTCGGCGCCGTGTTCATCGTCGCGATGATCGGCTCCGCCGTCGAGGACGAAGGGACTGACACCGCGGCCGTGTCGGCGGCTACCTCGACCAGCCCGGCACCGCCGCCTCCCCCCACGCCTACATTCGCGCCGACGCCGGCCGCGGCCGCCCCCGCGCTCGCGGCGCCGGTGGACTCCGACGACCAAGACCTCGCCCGGCCCGGGGTACAGCGGATGGTCGCCCGCGTGGTCGACGGGGACACGCTCGCGCTCGTAGACGGCGACGACGTCCGCGTGCTCGGAATCGACTCGTGCGAGGCCGGCACTCCCGGCGGGACCGCGGCGACCGCGGCCGCGGAGGACCTGATCGGGACGACGGTGACGCTGCTGGCAGAGCCCGGGGCGCCGGACCGGGACTTCTACGGGCGGCTGCTGCGCTACGTGGCGCTGCCCGACGGCCGCGACTTCGGCGTGTCGATGGTCCCCGCCACGCACACCGGGGTCTACCAGGGCAGCAACGACGCCTCCTCCGGCTACGTGGCGCTGCTCGAAGGGGCCGACGGGGCGGCGCGGGACTGCGACGGCCCCGACCCGACCCCCACCCCCGAGGAGGATGTCGACGTGCCGGACCCGAACCCGGACGTGGACCGGCCCCGACCGGCGGCGACCGGCGGCGGATCGGGTGGGGGTTGCGCGCCCGGGTACTCGCCGTGCGTGCCCGCGTACCCGCCGGACCTCGACTGTGGTGACCTGGGCGGCCCGTACGCGGTTACCGGGTCGGACCCGCACGGCCTGGACGGGAACGGCGACGGGGAGGGCTGCGAGTAAGAGAGCAGGACCCACCTCAATTTGTCGTTTAACCTCCACGGTCGCCCTCGCGCTCCTGGTTGATGATGATCTCGCTTGCTTCGGCTGCCACTTCGCGCATCTCGTTGACGACCTCGCGGAGCTGGCGGTCGTTGGTGATCCACTGCTGGTAGAGAGCGGCTTCGCCCGCGGTGAGTCGGCGGGTGCTCGTCTTCCCGTCGACCTTGGCGGTCCACTGGTAGTAGGGGCCGTGGCGCTGCGGCGGGTCGGCGTGGCAGCGGCAGCCGGTGTTCCCGCAGCGGGTGTAGCGATGCAGCACGCTGCCGGAGGCGATCAGACCGATGTCGGCGAGCTGGGCGGCCAGCTCTCGGTAGCGCCGCTGGGCCTGGGCCAGCCGGTCGGACCGAGCAAACGGTGAAATTGGCCCCGTCACCAGGCCGCTGAGATCCTCGCCGCGGCCCGGGCCGCGGCCGATGCGATCCTCGAACAGGCCCGAGGCCAGGTCACCGATCACGACGGCGCCTCC
>JAKDNL010000283.1 GCA_030451825.1 Pseudonocardia sp.
CGTTGCCCGGGGAGGCGCAGTGGGTGCCGAGCCCGCAACGTGTCGGCGGGTCCCCGGCCATGCTGACCGGCTACTTCCGGCCCGACCGGGCCTATCCCAGCCAGATCGTGGGGGTGGCGTGGATGGACCAGTCCCGGGTGCGCACGCACCTGATCGCCGGCACCCGAGAACCCGGTGGCCGCGGCCGGCCCGGCCAGGCGCAGGTGCCGCCGGCCATGCGGGCGAGCCTGGTGGCCGCGTTCAACTCCGGGTGGAAGATGAAAGACATCTCCGGCGGCTTCTACGCCGACGGGCGCGTGGCGTCCCCGCTGCAGGACGGCGCCGCGTCGCTGGTCATCGACACCACCGGGCGGGTCACGGTCGGGCAGTGGGGCCGCGACGTGTCGATGGGACCGCAGGTGGCCGCCGTCCGGCAGAACCTGGACCTGGTCGTCGACCACGCCCGGCCGGTGTCCGGGCTCTCGGACAACTCCGGTGGCGCGTGGGGGAGCGCGAAGAACCAGTTCCAGTACACGTGGCGGTCCGGGGTGGGCACCGACCGGGCCGGCAACCTGATCTACGTCGCGGGGGACAAGCTCACCCTGTCCGGCCTGGCCCAGGCGATGGTGGCGGCCGGGATCCAGCGCGGGATGGAGCTCGACATCCACTCCGCGATGGTCACCTTCAACACCTACCATCCGGCCGCGGCCGCTCCGTCCGGCCTGGCCGCGGCGAAGCTGCTGCCCGGCATGACCCAGCCGGCGACCCGCTATCTCGCCCCCGATCAGCGTGACTTCCTCGCCGTCACCGTGCGCGGCGCGGGCCCGACCGGTACGGCGTCGGCCCGGTGACCATGTCCCACCGGCGCCGAACGCGTGGAGTGAGTGGTTCTTGCCCAGGGCTTACCGGCGATTGGCCGGATCGCGGTTCTGCGCGTCCTAGCCTGGCCGTGGCGGCGACGCCACCGAACCCCGAGGAGCCGGAGGTCGTGGTGTTCTCGTCGGTTCCTGCGGCCTGCGCCGAGCAGCGGGGCGGGCCCGGTCGGCCATCGACGCAGAGTGACGGCACGGTCCTAGCCCGCCGAACGCGAGAGGACGACCCCATGACCCCACCCGACCCGATCACGACGGACGACGCCACGCACGCAACCGCACCGCCGCGATGCTCCACCGCGGAACGGGAGCAGACCTGCCAGGCTCTGCACGAGGCGGCCGGCGAGGGGCGGCTGAGCATGGAGGAGACCGAGGAACGCCTCGGCCAGGCCTACGCCGCCCGCTACCGACGCGAACTCGCCGCGCTCACCGCGGACCTGCCCGCCGCGGAGCCTCCGCACGGCTGGCACCTGATCGCGGCCACGGCCCGGCACCAGGTCCTGCATGATTTCGCGGTCCTGACCGGCCGCGCGCCCGGTGACCGGACGCGGCTGGTCGCTGTCCTGCTGGTTATCGTGGCGGTCGCGTTGTTCGGGATGGCCGCGCTGGCGTTCCTGCTGCACGGGATCGTGCCCGAGGGTCTCGAGTACGGCCGCGGGTTCGACTAGCGTGCCGCGCTGGTCCTGCGCGCATCTGCGGTCGCGCCGATGACCGGCGGCGCGCTGTTCGGCGCGGTGTTCCTCGCCTGCGCGGTCGAGGCCGTGGAGGCACTGACCATCGTGCTGGCCGCCGGTACCGGCCGCAGCTGGCGTTCGGCGATCACCGGTGTCGTGGCCGGTGTCGGGGTCCTCGCGCTGATCGTGGCCGTGCTGGGGCCGGCCGTGACGGCGATACCACTGGACTGGCTGCGGGTGGTCGTCGGCGGGCTGTTGCTGATCTTCGGGTTGCAGTGGCTGCGCAAGGCGATCCTGCGTGCGAGCGGGCTCAAGGCCCGCCACGACGAGGCGGCGGCCTTCGCTGCCGAGCTGGCCGCGGTGCGGGCGGCGCCGGTCAGGCCAGGGGCGGTGGTCGCGGACTGGTATGCGTTCACCCTGGCGTTCAAGGGTGTGTTGCTCGAGGGTCTCGAGGTCGTGTTCATCGCGCTGACGTTCGGGGCGAATCAGGGCGACATTCCGCTCGCCGCGCTCGCGGCGCTGGCCGCGGTGTGCGTGGTCGCCGCGGCCGGGACCGCGGTGCGTGCCCCGCTGGCCCGTGTCCCGGAGAACACGATGAAGTTCGTCGTGGGGGTCATGCTGACGGCTTTCGGCATGTTCTGGGGCGCCGAGGGCGCGGGAGCCGCCTGGCCGGCCGGTGACGCCGCGCTGCTGGTCCTGGTCCCGGCCGTCGGCCTCTTCGCGCTGGCGCTGGTCGCCCTGCTGCGCCGTGGCGCCGGCCGGACCGCGGGGGCCCGGCCATGACCGTGCGGATCCGCGGGTTCGTGCGCTTCTGGTACGACTTCGTCGTCGGTGACGACTGGCGGGTGGCGGTGGGCGTGGTCGTGGCGCTCGCGGTCACCACCGTGGTCGCCAGGACCGGCGTTGCGGCCTGGTGGATCCTGCCGGCTACGGCGGCTGTGCTGCTTGCGGCGAGCCTGTGGCGAGCGGCGCGCGCCCGGCCGGGCCATGCTCGCGGGCGCAGGTGGTGATTCGAAGACGCGCACCGAGCGCCCCGGCGACCGCCGGCCGGGGCGCCGGCCGGCGCGGGCGCCGCGGCGCCCGAGCCGGCCAGACGGACGGGGATATTACTTCTCCTGCGGGCCTCCCTGGTGGTCGATGTTGCCGGGCGGGTCGGCGTGTCCACCGGGGCCGTCGGCCCCGTCGGGCGTCTCGCCCGCGGCCTCGCCGGCCTGGCCGGGCGCGTCTGCCTGGTCACCCGGTCCGGCCTTGTCGGTGGCTCCGGGGGCGTCGGGGGTGTCACCGGGCTCGGGCTGGTCGGCCGCGGGACCCGCGGTCGACGCGGCCGAGGCGGCCGGCGGCGCGGGGGTGGCCGCAGAGGCGACCCCCACTCCGGCCAGGGCCATGGCGCCGGCAGCGCCGGCCGCGAACAGCACGGACTTGACCTTCATGTGATCTCCTTTCGGGATGCGCAGAGTGACTGCGACGGCCCCGAGGCTGCCTGGTGAAGATGAGGTGGCGGTGTACCGCGGCTGATACCGCGCTCAGGAGCGCCCGGAGACCTCGACCGGCGTGCAGCCGACCCGAGGTGGGCCCCGGCGAGCGCGACGGCCCCGCACCGCGGGGCCACTCCTCGACGTGGCCGCGCTCACTCTCACACGGCCCTCTCATCACCGGGGGACACCCTGGAGCGCGAGGAGATGGAGGACACCATGGCTGCGGTGTGGTCGGTGCTCGGTGCGGTACTGCTGCTGTTCGAACTGGTGCTGCTCGCGCGGGTGGCGGTGGACTGGGTAGCGGCGCTCAGCACCGGCCCGGCGCCCGGGTGGAGCCAGCCGGTCCGCCAGGTGACTCACGCGGTGACCGAGCCGGTGCTGGCTCCGGTACGGCGGGTCCTGCGGCCGGTGCGTGCCGGACCGGTGGCCATCGACCTGGCGGTCCCGGCGGTGTTCCTGGTGGTGTTGTTGCTGCGGTCGCTGGTGCTGTCGCTGTGACCTCTGCTGTCGCTGTGACCTCGCGGGTTCTCGGGCCGCCCGCGCGGGGGCGGAGATGACACCTGCGCGTGGCCGCGCCCGTCTGCTCGGTCGCCTGGCGGTCGCCTGTCTGGTCGGTGGCCTCGTGGCCGCCGGTGTCCTCACCCCGGTCGGCGCCGGGCTCGACGCGCTGTCGACGCAGATGCCCGCCGTGCGCCCCGACCCCCTGGGCGGGGTCGGGGCGTCACAAGTGCCGCTGGCCACCACGGTGACCGACCGCGCCGGCACGCCGATCGCCACGCTCTACGAGCAGTATCGGGTGCCGTTGTCCTACCACCAGATCGCGCCGGCGATGGACGCGGCGATCCTCGCCGCCGAGGACCGACGGTTCTTCACCGAGTCGGCCCTGGACCCGAGCGCGATCGTGCGGGCACTACTCCACGACGCCGGCGGCGGCAGCCTGCAGGGCGCCTCGACGATCACCCAGCAGTACGTGAAGAACTACCTGATCGACGTCGTCGACCGGAACGACCCCGCCGCGCAGGCGGCCGACCGCGCGGACACGGTGGGCCGCAAGGTCCGCGAAGCGGTGCTGGCCCTGCAGCTGGGGAATAGCGCCTCCAAACAGGACATCCTGGCCGGGTACCTCAACCTGGTCGAGTTCTCCGGCACGGTCTTCGGTGTCGGCTCCGCGGCGCAGGCCTACTTCGGCACGAACGCCGGGGCCCTGTCCGTGCCGCAGGCGGCGCTGCTGGCCGCGATGGTGAACAACCCCAACCTGTACGACCCCTACACCCACCCGCGCCGGGCACTCGAGCGCCGCAACGTCGTGCTCGACGCGATGGTCCAGGGCGGTTCGCTGTCTCCGGCCGCTGCCGGCGCGGCGAAGGCCGCACCGCTGGGCGTGCTGCCGGGCGGGCCGGTGACCCCCGGCGGCACCTGCATGAGCGCCGCACCCGACGCCGGGTTCTTCTGCTCCTACGCCCTGGCCTACCTGCGCCGTGCCGGGTTCACGACCGACCAGCTCGCCACCGGCGGCTACACGATCCGGACCAGCCTGGACCCCACCGCCAGCCGGGCGGCCAAGGACGCGGTGGATCGCAACGTCGCCACCACCCAGGACGGGGTCGCGAACACCTTCGCCCTCCTGCGGCCCGGGCGCTTCGGGCATCAGGTCCTCGCGATGGTCGCCAACCGCAACTACGGCACGGACCCGAGCCAGGGCCAGACCGGCACCGACATCGTGGCCGACCCGAGCAACGTGTTCGGCGCCGGGTCGGTGTTCAAGATCTTCACCACCGCCGCGGCGCTGCAGGCCGGCACCGTCGGCTACGACACGCCGCTACCCGACCCCACCTCGGCGTGCTTCCCTCCACCCGATGCCGCGCCGTCGACATCCTGCTACCCGGTGCACAACTACTCGAGCGGCTATCCGGACCCGATCAGCCTGCAGAAGGCGCTGGCCACCTCGCCGAACGTCCCGTTCGTCGGGCTGGAGGCGAGGGTCGGTGTACCGGCGGTGATCGACATGGCGCGCCGGCTCGGCCTGCGGGACTCCCTGGCCGCGAACGACGTGGGCGCCACTCCGGTCACCGATCCGACCAACCCGCTGTCGTCGGACCCGCAGTACAACCAGCCGCAGTCGCGGTACTACCGCAACCTGCTCTCGTTCACCCTCGGCGCCAGCCCGGTCAGCACCCTGGAGATGGCCAACGTCTCCGCGACCATCCTCAGCGGCGGCACCTGGTGCCCGCCGGACCCGATCCTCACGGTCACCGACCGCACCGGCAGGCCGGTCCCGGTCGCCCAGCAGCCCTGCCAGCAGGTCATCCCGCCGGGTCTGGCGCGCACCCTCGCCGCCGGACTGAGCAAGGACACCACCATCGGCACGTCCGCGGCCGCGGCGAACGCGGCCGGGTGGACCAGACCCGGTATCGGCAAGACGGGCACCACCAGCGCCGGCGAGTCCGCGACCTTCGTCGGCGGGGCCGACGGCTACGCCGCCGCCTCGATGGTCTTCGCCGACGGTGCACACCCGCAGCAGATCTGTCCCGGACCGCCGGTCCATCTCGGCACCTGCAGCAGCGGCGCGTTCGGCGGCACGGTCGCGGCGCCGCCGTACTTCGCGGCGATGAGCACCCTCCTGGCCGGGCGACCGGACCAGCCCGTACCGACGCCGGACCCCCGATACCTCGAACCCGGACCGCACCTCGGCGCACCCTGACTTCCTGCGCAGCCCCCGACCCGGGGCTCGCTCGTACCCGATCAACCTACCGATGGGAGCCAGCGGCTTCGCCCACCGTGGGGAGTACGCCTACCTGCCGCCGGGTGGTTCGTCGGCGACCGCACCCGGTTACCGGTCCTGTTGATAATCGGTGGCGAGTACAACACCCCGGTCGACTGGGCCCGCGCGGGCGGCCGCGGTCGGCTCGGCCGATCGGTTCGCCCGCGCGCACCGCGGCGTCGCCCCGGTACTGGTGTTCGCCGACGCCGCCGGCGAGTTCAGCAACGACACCGAGTGCGTGGACGGCCCGCACGGGAACCCGGCCGATCACCTCACCGGAGAGGTGCGGCCCGCGGTCGTCGCTCGCTTCGGCCCGTCCGCCGCACCGGCGGGCTGGGGCGTGCTCGGGTTCTCCATGGGCGGCACCTGCGCGGTGGATCTCGCGGTCACGCACCCAGAGCTGTTCGGCACGTTCGACGACATCGCCGGCGACATCGGGCCGAACACCGGCACCCGGGCGCAGACCGTGGCCCGGCTCTACGGCGGTAGCGCGGCTCTACGGCGGTAGCGCGTCGGCCTGGGCCCGCTTCGATCCACTCACCCGGCTCGCTGCGCACGGGCCCTACCCGGACTCCGCGGGCCGGTTCGACGTGAACACCGGCCATGTCGCGGTAGCGGCGGGGGAGTGCGGGCCGGGCCCGACCGCGTCGCCGTGGCCGCCGGTCAGGCTGGTCGGCCGAACGCCGTGCCGAGTGCCCAGGCCGTCGCGGCACGCACGCTCGCCACCGCCGCCGGGCGGGACGGGATCCGGTGCACGGTGCAGGTCCGGACGGGCGGGCACAACTGGCAGTTCGCGGCGGCGACGTTCGCCGACGAGCTGGCGTGGCTGACCGGCCGACTGGCCGGTCCGAATTCGCTCGCGGGAGCGGGCACGCGGACCACATGAGCAACGTCATTCGGTTGATTCCGCGTGGGCGTGTCCGGTGTGCAGCGATATGTGGAATAGATCCCCGGGCCGTGGCACGGCGGTCGATAGCGGGTCGTCTCGGCGCCCGGCGCGCATGGCATCTTATGTCCCGTGCTCGGCAACCTTCTGGGAATCCGCCTCGACTCGATGCGATTCCTGATCGCCGTTCTCCTGGGTGCAGTGTTCTCGTTCGGTGTGCTGTGTCTCGGCTGGAACCGCTGGCCGCACCGGCGCCTCGGGCGCAGCGTGTCGCTGGTGCTGGCCGTGGCGGGTGTCGTACTGACCGCAGGCGTGCTGGCCAACCGCGGGGGCAGCTTCTATCCGACGGTCGGTGCGCTGGTCGCGACCGCACCGCCGCTGCCGATGCCGGGGCGGGTGCCGGTGCGGACCGGTCGCGGGGAGGTCGTGTCGGTGCGGTCGCCGCAGGTCGGCGGTCTGCAGGTCTACCTGCCGGCCGGCTACCGCGACCCCGGGCTCGCCGCGGCGCGCTTCGGCGTGCTGGAGTGGCTGTCGACGGTGCCGCTGGACCGGTCCGGGTTGGCGGGCCGGCTCGATGCGGCCATCGCCGCCGATCGGCTGCCTCCGGTGATGGTCGTGGCCGTGCCCTCGGGCCGCGACGCCGGCGCCGTGCGGCAGTGGGCAATCCGGACGCTGCGGGCGCGGTCGGACCGCGCCGGGTGGAGCGTCGCCGGACCGGTCGACGGCACCGGGTGCCCGCTGGAGGTGGCGCTGCGCCGGCCGGCGGACTACGCGGCCGCCGCCGGGCCCGCCTGCCGGGCCCGGTTGCCGCGGATCCCCACCGACCGGCTGGACCTGCTCGCCACGGCCACCGCCGACCGGCCCGCCGAGGTAAGTGCGGCCAAGGGCCTGCACGCGAGCCCACCGGCGTCGATCCAGGTCACCGAGTACGTCGTGGACCCGTCGGCGGCCGGCGGCCCGGGCGCGTCCGACCCGGCGGTGTTGGAATGGTTGGGTGCGCGGCTCCCGGCACCGATCGTCGGTCCGGAAGGACACTCCGGTGTCCACGGCTGAGGCGGTCGACCGGTCGCGGCGCGTGCGTGACCTGCCCCGGATCCCGTTCGCCGTGCTGGAGGCCGAGGGTCTCGGCGGGCGCCTGCCCGCGCCACTTCGGGGCCTGCGCCGGTGAGGCCCGCAGGCCAGGCGCCACCACCGCCGGGGCCGGACGCCGGGGTCCCACCGGGTGCCGGGGGCAGCGGGCTCGGCTTCCACGCGTCCGCGATCCGGCTGGACGACGGCGCCGTCGTGGCCGTACTCGCCGTGCTGGCCCTGGTCGCGGTCGTGCTGGTGGCCCTGTGCTGGGACCGCCGGCGGCACCGCGCCCGCGGCCGGATCGCGACCGCGCTGGTCGCGGTGCTGGCCGTGACGACGGCGTGTGCCGCGACGGCGAACCTGCTCGGCGACTTCTACCCGACGCTCGGCGCACTGCTGGGCTCCTCGCCGAATCCCGGCGAGGGGACCGTGGCCGACATCGGGCCGGACGGGGCCGGGCTGGCGGCCGCGCGCCCGGTGCTCGCCGCCCGGTCGGCGCAGGGGCACGGCTCGACGGTGCACCTGGTGCTGCAGGGTGCCTGGTCCGCGGTCACCCGGGACGCCGACGTCTACCTCCCCGCCGGGTACACCGACCCGGCGAACACCGACCTGACGTACCCGGTCGTGGAATGGCTGCCCGGATTCCCCGGCGAGCCGCGGGAGGTCGCGGCCCTATTCCGGGTGCCGGACCTGATCGACGCCGCGATCGCCGAGCACCGGATGCCGCCGGCGATCGTGATCGTGCCCGACATCAACGGCGAGCCCCGGTTCGCGCACGACGAGGAATGCGTGGACGCCGATCGGGGGGT
>JAKDNL010000284.1 GCA_030451825.1 Pseudonocardia sp.
GAGTCGGTGGCTCTCTGGGAACGCGGCGAGGCCCTGGCCCGCCGCTGCGAGCAGCAACTGGCCGGAGCCAGGGAGCGCGTCGAACAGGTACTGGCCGAGACCGCGGACGAGACCGACCCCTGACAGTGGAACCGGGTCAGTTCGCTCCGTTGCCCGGTGGGATGGGGCGGGCGCGGAGAGTCGCTTCGGCCAGGGTGCGGAACTCGTCATCGTTGCCGCTGCCGGTGATCCGCAGGCGGCCCGGTGCCGGGGATCCCGGGTTCGGCACGGTGGCGATGCGGAACGGTTCACCGCCCTGCGCCCGGTAGGTGACCCAGCTCAGGCCGGCGGCGGGGGTGACCCCCTCCCCCGTCGGAACGGTCGAGCCTGCCTCGGTGCGCAGCAGGTTCTCCTCGCCGGCGTCGCTCTGCACCAGGCGCAGGTAGCGGCCGTCGCCGGTGACGTAGCCGATCCGCACCGCGGTGCCGCCGCCCTCGACCGGGCCGCGATCGGTGGAGTTCGCCCGCCACGGCACGGCCGGTACGCGCAGCGGGAACGTGGAGATCCGCGCGTACTCGGCGAGCCGCGCCGGGGCGTCGACGGTGGGCCCGGCGTTCGGGTCGATCTGCGGCCCGGTCGGGGCGAACGAGCAGGACCGGGTCACCCCGACGAGCAGCAGCACGATCGGGATCAGGATCAGCAGGGCTCCCAGCATGTCCTTCATCCGGGTCTCGGTCCGGGCCGGCTTCTGCAGCGGACGCGGGCCGATCCGCGGGCGCTGCCGCGGGGCCGCGACCTGCTCCGAGGGCTCGCGCGGGGTTGCACCGTCGGCCTCGCCGGACTCGGAGGGCTCGACGGACTCGGTGGACGCGCGGGGATCGGGCTCGGAGCTCACACCACCATCGTCGCGCAGGCCGGGGCCCGGCGGCGCACACACCCGTACACGTCGTCGGGACCGTCGTCGGGACATGGCATGGATCGCTCATCGCTCCACCGGCGCGCACGATCTGCCAGGATCGCAGGCCGGGGCCTCCGAGGGCGGGCCGAAGCCCGGCCACGTCGCACTACGGACCCCCGAGCGAAGGAGATGCCCGTGACCCAGCCAGCGCAGACCTCGAGCCCCGCGGCCCCAGCCCGACGGCGGGAAGCCCCCGACCGGAACCTGGCGATGGAGCTGGTTCGGGTGACCGAGGCCGCGGCGATGGCCGCGGGGCGCTGGGTCGGTCGCGGTGACAAGAACGGCGGGGACGGCGCCGCGGTGGACGCCATGCGCCAGCTCATCGGCACCGTGTCCATGCAGGGTGTGGTCGTGATCGGCGAGGGCGAGAAGGACGAGGCGCCCATGTTGTTCAACGGCGAGCAGGTGGGCAACGGTCAGGGCCCCAGCTGCGACGTCGCGGTGGACCCGATCGACGGCACCACGCTGATGGCCAAGGGCATGCCGAACGCGCTGGCCGTCCTCGCGGTGGCCGAGCGGGACGCGATGTTCGACCCGTCCGCGGTGTTCTACATGGAGAAGCTCGCGGTGGGGCCGGAGGCCGCCTCCGCGGTCGACATCACCGAGACGGTCGCGGAGAACATCCGCCGGGTCGCCGAGGCCAAGAGCACCGACGTCGCCGACGTCACGGTGTGCGTGCTGGACCGCCCGCGGCACGAACAGATCGTCTCCGAGATCCGCGCCACCGGCGCGCGCATCCAGTTCATCACCGACGGCGACGTGGCCGGCGCGATCGCCGCCGCCCGCCCGCACAGCGGCGTCGACATGCTCTACGGCGTCGGCGGCACCCCGGAGGGGATCATCACCGCGGCCGCCCTGAAGTGCATGGGCGGCGAGATCCAGGGCCGGCTCTGGCCCAAGGACGAGGAGGAGAAACAGAAGGCCCTCGCCGCAGGGCACGACCTGGACCGGGTGCTCACCACCGCCGACCTGGTCCGCGGGGACAACGTGTTCTTCTGTGCCACCGGGATCACCGACGGCGCCCTGCTGCGCGGCGTGCACTATCAGCCGGGTGGCGCCACCACCCAGTCGATCGTGATGCGGTCCCGGTCCGGCACCGTGCGGCTGATCGACGGCTACCACCGGCTGACCAAGCTGCGCGAGTTCTCGACCGTCGACTTCGACCGCTCCGCCGAGCGGGACGCCCCGACCCTGCCCTGAGCACCTCGGCCCTGAGCACCACTGCCCTGAGCACCTCGGCCCTGAGCACCTCGGCCCTGAGCACCTCGGCCCTGGGCACCCCGCCCGGTGTCTCGGTCGTCACGCCTCCCCTGCGGGCGGGGGCGGGTCGGGCCAGACTCGGCGCCATGACCGACGAGTACCGCATCGAACACGACACCATGGGCGAGGTCCGGGTCCCCAAGGACGCCTTGTGGCGGGCCCAGACCCAGCGCGCGGTGGAGAACTTCCCGATCTCCGGGCGGGGCCTGGAGCGGACCCAGATCCGCGCGCTCGGCCTGGTCAAGGGCGCGGCCGCGCGGGTGAACAAGGGTCTCGGCGTCCTGGACGCGGACAGGGCCGACGCGATCGCCGCCGCCGCGGACCAGGTGGCCGAGGGCGGCTACGACGACCAGTTCCCGGTGGACGTGTTCCAGACCGGCTCCGGCACGTCGTCCAACATGAACGCGAACGAGGTGATCGCGAGCCTGGCCGCCCGCGCCGGGGTCGAGGTGCACCCGAACGACCACGTGAACGCGTCCCAGTCGTCGAACGACGTGTTCCCGACGACGATCCACGTGGCCGCGACCGAGGCCCTGTCCACCGAGGTCGTCCCGGCGCTGGAGCACCTGGCCGCGTCGCTGCGCCGCCGCTCCGACGATTGGGCCGAGGTCGTCAAGGCCGGGCGCACGCACCTGATGGACGCGGTGCCGATCACGCTGGGCCAGGAGGCCGGGGCGTGGGCGAGCCAGGCCTCCTACGGCGCGGCCCGGGTCCGCGACGCGCTGCCCCGCCTGGGGGTGCTGCCGATCGGCGGCACGGCCGTCGGGACCGGGCTGAACGCGCCGGACGGGTTCGGCGCCTGCGTCGTGGAGCAGCTGCGCGCCGCGACCGGGCTGGACGTCCTCAGCGAGGCGACCGACCACATCGAGGCCCAGGGTTCCCGGGACGGGCTGGTGGAGGCCTCGGGCGCGCTGCGCACCGTCGCGGTGTCGCTCTACAAGATCGCCAACGACCTGCGCTGGCTGTCCTCGGGCCCGCGCACCGGGCTGGCCGAGATCCACCTGCCGGACCTGCAGCCGGGCAGCTCGATCATGCCGGGCAAGGTCAACCCGGTGATCTGCGAGGCCACGATGATGGTCGCGGCGCAGGTCATGGGCAACGACGCCACCGTCGCGTTCGGCGGCAGCCAGGGCAACCTGCAGCTCAACGTGATGATGCCGGTGATGGCGCGCAACGTGCTGGAGTCGGCGCGGCTGCTGGCCAATGCCTCCCGCCTGCTCGCCGACAAGGTGATCGACGGGATCTCCGCCGACGTCGAGCGCACCCGCGAGTACGCGGAGTCGTCGCCGTCGATCGTCACTCCGCTGAACGGGTTCATCGGCTACGAGGAGGCGGCCTCGATCGCCAAGCAGGCGCTCAAGGAGCGCCGCACGATCCGCGAGGTGGTGATCGAGCGCGGGCACCTCGAGTCCGGGAAGCTCACCGAGGCACAGCTCGACGCGGCCCTGGACGTGCTGGCAATGGCGCACGGGCAGAAGAAGGTGTAGAGGCCTGGTCGACGGGCGAAATGTCGGTGCCCGCTGCTTCACTACCTCACATGCTGTTCTCCGACGTCGTCGCGACCTCCGCCGCGGTGGGTGCCACCCGCTCGCGGAAGGAGAAGTCGGCCGCGCTCGTCGCTGTATTGGCGAGGGCCGCGCCGGATGAGGTGGAGCCGGTCACAGCCTGGCTGGCCGGGGAGCTGCGCCAGGGCCGGATCGGCACCGGCTGGCGGACGCTGTCCGGCCTGGACGTCGATCCGGCCACCGAGCCGTTGCTGACCGTCGGGCGGGTCGAGGTGACGCTCGACGAGCTCGCCGTGACCTCCGGCACCGGGTCGGCGGCCCGTCGGCGCGACCTGCTCGCCACGCTCTACGGCGCCGCGACCGTCGACGAGCAGCGGTTCCTGCACCGGCTGCTCAGCGGGGAGCTGCGCCAGGGCGCGTTGGAGGGGCTGATGGTGGAGGCGATCGCGGCCGCCGCCGAGGTGCCCGCGGCGACCGTGCGCCGGGCGTTCATGCTCACCGGGCGGCTGCCGGGCACGGCCGTCACGGCGCTGACCGGCGGCGCCGAGGCGCTCGAGGTCGTCTCGCTGCAGGTCGGGCGACCGATCCGGCCGATGCTGGCGAGCCCCGGCGACTCGCTGGACGCCGCGCTGTCCGGGCTCGGTCCGGAGGTCACGGTCGAGCACAAGCTCGACGGCGCGCGGATCCAGGTGCACCGCCGCGGGGACGAGGTCCGGGTCTGGACCCGCACGCTGCGCGAGATCACCGACGGTGTCCCGGAGCTCATCGCGCAGGTCCGGGCGCTGCCGTGCGAGACGGTGGTGCTCGACGGCGAGACCCTCGCCCTGGACGACGACGGCCGCCCCCGCCCGTTCCAGGACACGATGAGCCGCTTCGGTTCCGACGGTCCGGAGAGCGAGGGCTCGGAGACGATGCTGAGCCCGTTCTTCTTCGACCTGCTGCATCTCGACGGTGACGACCTGGTCGACGCGCCGCTGGAACACCGCCTCGACGCGCTGGCCGGGCTGCTGTCCGGGGACGTGCAGGCGCCGCTGCGGATGCCCGGCGCGCGGCGGCCCTCACCGGAGCAGGCGGCGCAGGTGCTGGACACGGCGCTCGACGCCGGGCACGAGGGCGTCGTGGTCAAGGCGCTCGACAGCCCGTACGCGGCCGGGCGACGGGGGAAGGCCTGGCAGAAGGTCAAACCGGTGCACACTCTCGACCTGATCGTGCTCGGCGCGGAGTGGGGCTACGGGCGGCGCACCGGCAGCCTGTCCAACATCCACCTCGGCGCCCGGGACCCGGACGGCGGCGAACCGGTGATGGTCGGCAAGACGTTCAAGGGCATGACCGACGAGCTGCTGGCCTGGCAGACGGCAACGTTCCCCGGCTACGCCCGCGACGACGTGCCCGAGGCCGGGCACGGTGTGGTGCTGCTGCGCCCGGAGCTGGTCGTGGAGATCGCACTGGACGGCGCGCAGCGCAGCACCCGCTACCCCGGCGGTGTCGCTCTGCGGTTCGCCCGCGTCCTGCGCTACCGGCCGGACAAGATCCCCGCCGAGGCCGACGACCTCGAGGAGGTGCGCCGGTTGCTGAGCACCTGAGGGCGGGTGTCGGGGTGACCGGGCGCCGGGATCTGCATCCACGACGGTGCGCGGGAGCCGCCGGGACGCTGCGCGGTGCCGCCAGGACGCTGCGCGGTGCCGCCGGGACCGCGTAGAGTCCGCGTCTCGTGCGCTTCCTCCACCACGACGCCGGTTCCGGCGCCGCCCCGACCGCGGATCTCACCTACGACGACGTGTTCCTCGTCCCCCGGCGGTCCGCGGTCACCTCCCGCTTCGACGTCGACCTGACGACCACCGACGGCACCGGTGCGACGGTCCCGGTGGTCGCGGCGAACATGACCGCGGTGGCCGGGCGGCGGATGGCCGAGACCCTGGCCCGCCGCGGCGCGCTGACCGTGCTGCCACAGGACGTCGCGACCGACGCCGTCGCCGAGATCATCTCCTGGATCAAGTCCCGGGACCCGGTCTGGGACACCCCGCTCGTGCTGCACACCGGTGACGCCGTCGCGGACGCGCTGAACCTGCTGCCCAAGCGGGCGCACGGCGCCGTCGTGGTCACCGACGACGGCGGACGCCCGGTCGGGACCGTCGACGAGGCCGCGTGCCAGGGCGTGGACCGGTTCACCCGGCTCTCCGAGATCCTCGACCCGTCGCCGCTGACCCTGCCGATGGCCACTCCGCCGCGCGAGGTGTTCGAGTCCCTCGACGGGCGACGGGCCGCGCTCGGCCTGGACGACGACGGCCGGCTCGCCGGCGTCCTCACCGGCATCGGCGCGATCCGGGCCGGGATCTACTCCCCCGCCCTCGACGCGTCCGGGCGGCTGCGCACCGCCGCCGCGCTCGGGATCAACGGCGACGTCGCGGTGAAGGCGAAGGCCCTGCTCGACGCCGGGGTCGACGTGCTGGTGGTGGACACCGCGCACGGACACCAGGACAAGATGCTCGACGCGCTGGCCGAAGTGCGCCGCGTCGTCGACTCCTCCGGTTCCGCGGTGCCGGTCGCCGCCGGCAACGTGGTCACCGCCGAGGGGGTCGCCGACCTGGCCGCGGCCGGCGCGGACATCGTCAAGGTCGGCGTCGGGCCGGGCGCGATGTGCACCACCCGGATGATGACCGGCGTCGGGCGCCCGCAGTTCTCCGCGGTCGCCGAGTGTGCCGCGGCCGGTCGCGAGCACGGCGCCGCGATCTGGGCCGACGGCGGCGTGCGGCACCCGCGCGACGTAGCCCTGGCTCTGGCCGCGGGCGCGTCGTCGGTGATGATCGGGTCCTGGCTGGCCGGGACCTACGAGTCGCCGGGCGATCTGCTGCGCGACGAGCACGGGCGGGCCTACAAGGAATCGTTCGGGATGGCGTCGAAGCGGGCGGTGGGTGCGCGCACCCGCGGCGACAACGCGTTCGACCGCGCCCGCAAGGCGCTGTTCGAGGAAGGCATCTCCAGTTCGCGCCAGCGTCTGGACCCGGACCGCCCGGGCGTCGAGGACCTGCTCGACGAGGTCTGCTCCGGCGTCCGCTCGGCCTGCACCTACGCCGGCGCGAGCACCCTCGACGAGCTGCACGAGCGCGCGGTCGTGGGCACCCAGACCACCGCGGGCTTCACCGAGGGCACCCCGCACGGCCGCTGACGCCCGCGCCCGAGGTCCCGAAGGGTCCCCTCGGGACCCCGGGCGGCGGGCATCGGGACCCGGGCGGCGGGCAGATGGTCCCCGACGGCACCCTCGTGACCCGCAGAAGCAGGCAGGCAAGGGTGCCGTCCGGGCGTTCGGGGCGGGGATCAGGAGTTCGGACCCTCCAGCATCTCGGTGACCAGCGCCGCGATCGGGCTGCGCTCGCTGCGGGTCAGCGTGACGTGGGCGAACAGCGGGTGACCCTTGAGCTTCTCGATCACCGCGCCGACGCCGTCGTGCCGGCCGACGCGCAGGTTGTCCCGCTGCGCGACGTCGTGGGTGAGCACCACCCGCGAGGCGGCACCGAGCCGGGACAGCACAGTGAGCAGCACGTTGCGCTCCAGCGACTGCGCCTCGTCGACGATCACGAACGTGTCGTGCAGCGACCGGCCGCGGATGTGCGTCAGCGGCAGCACCTCGAGCAGGCCACGCGCGATGACCTCGTCGATGACGTCCTGGCTGACCAGCGCGCCGAGCGTGTCGAACACGGCCTGCGCCCAGGGCGCCATCTTCTCGCTCTCGCTGCCCGGCAGGTAGCCCAGATCCTGCCCGCCGACGGCGTAGAGCGGCCGGAACACCACGATCCGCCGGTGCTGCTGGCGCTCGAGTACCGCCTCCAGCCCGGCGCACAGCGCGAGCGCCGACTTGCCGGTACCGGCGCGCCCGCCCATCGACACGATGCCGACCTCGTTGTCGAGCAACAGGTCCAGCGCGATCCGCTGCTCAGCCGAGCGGCCGTGCAGGCCGAACGCCTCCCGATCGCCGCGCACGAGCTTGACCCGCTTGTCCGCGGTCACCCGTCCCAGCGCCGAGGACGCCCCGACCAGGCGAAGCCCGGTGTTGCAGGGCAGTTCCCGGGCTGCGTCGTGGTCGATCGCCCCGTCCCGGAACAGCGTGTCCACGTCGTCGGCGGTGACCTCGATGTCGGCCATGCCGGTCCAGCCGGTGGAGAGCACGTCCTGACCGTGGTACTCGTCGGCGACCAGGCCGACCGCCGCCGCCTTGACCCGCAGCGGCACGTCCTTGGTAACCAGCACGACCTCGCCGTGCACGGTCGGGTCGGCGCGCAGGTTCAGGGCGCACACCAGGATCCGGCTGTCGTTGGAGTCGGACCGGAAACCGGGCGGGAGCACCATCGGGTCCGAGTGGTTGAGCTCGACGTGCAGTGAGCCGCCGGCGTCACCGATCGGGATCGGCGCGTCCAGGCGACCGTGCTTGACGCGCAGCTCGTCGAGCTGGCGCAGGGCGGTGCGGGCGAACCAGCCGAGTTCGGGGTGGTGGCGCTTGGCCTCCAGCTCGGAGATCACGACCAGGGGAAGGACAACCTGGTGCTCGTCGAACCGCAGCAACGACCAGGGGTCGGACAACAGGACCGACGTGTCGAGGACGTAACAGCGGGCGGGGGTGCCTGACGGTGCGTCTGCGCTCGTGGAGGCGCCGGTCGAGGCCGGAAACTCATCTGTGAGGGCGGGACGACGATCGGTCACGGGTGCTCCCTCGCGGACGCGGCACCACATCCACTTCTGCGCTGGGCCGGCCGGTCCTGCTGCGGGACGCGCCGGGGCGGCGGAGGCGACAACGTCCTCCGGCCGGCA
>JAKDNL010000016.1 GCA_030451825.1 Pseudonocardia sp.
CATCACCGTGACGAGCGCGCACAGGGCGAGCGACATTCTCGACGCTCCGGAGGGATGCTTCGGCCGGACCGTTCGGAGCAGTCTTGCCGACATCGCTCGCGCCCTCCACTGTCGTGCGGGAGACCGCCCCTTCGGGTGACCCGCGGTGCTGTGCGGATGGGCTCCGCAGCCACCGCGGGTGAGCCGTCGGTCGTGCCGTCCGGTGATGCGGATCACCGCCCCCTGGGTGTCGACGGTACCGGGCCGGACGACCTCGGCGGCGGGTCGGTGCCGTCCGGGATGGACCGTCGTCCGGGGTCTCGTCGGTCAGTCGCGGGCGGACGCGCCGCCGCGGCGTCCGGTGGGCCGGAAGCTGCGGCAGCGCTCCGGGCCGCAGACCCCGCAGTCGGTACCCCGCCGGTAGTGCTCGTGCACCTCGTCCGCGTGACCGCAGCGGCACAGGCGCACGTCGGGACGGGCGGTCGCCGGCGGGACGGACCGGGTGGCGTCCGCCGAGGTGGCCTCGTCCGAGCCGGCTTCGTCCGAGGAGGCCTCGCCCGAGGCGGCCTCGTGTGAGGTGGCCTCGCCCGAGGCGGATTCGGCGAACGTGGCCTGGCCAGGGGCGGCTTCGGCGAACGTGGCTTCGGCGGAGGTGCGCGGAGCCGGGATCAGGTGCGCGGAGGCGGCACCGGTTTCCGGAATGCCGGCGGGCTCGACGGGCGCGGTGGTCATCGGTTCGGCCTTTCGGTTCGCTCGCGGTCGGTCCGGCGGCCGGGAGGCCACGCGGTGTGGTGTCGGTACTCCCGCCGCCGTGCCGGACGGATCGGTCGCCACTGTCATCCGTCACGTCGCCGCGTCCGGACGGCTCATTAGCGATACGCCCTCGGGTTCCACAAGAGTAATGATGGGTGCGTGATGTCCGCCGTTTGCCGCGGCGGAGACCGCGACCCGGGTGAACGCCCGCCACGACCGGACAGCTGGGTGGACGTCCGCCGGCCGCACACCGCCCGGCCTACTTTGCCGCGATCACACAGCTGCCCGCCGGCATCAGGTCGAACCGCTCGGCGGTGGCCGCGGCACGAAGTTCGGCGTCGAAGGCGGCGAACTGTGTGCGGTCCGGATCGGCCGCGGCACGCGCGCACGCGAGCTGGACGGCGTCGTGGGCACGAAGCCGGTGGACCGCGGCGATGCGGGCGGCCTCGTCGAGTACCGCCGCGCTCACGGAGACCGGCGAGAACCGTGGGGCACTGGAGGGGAACTCGTCCGCGTAGAGCTTCACGTTCGCGGACGAGTTCGCGAACGTGCGCACCCGCGGCCGTCGGTCACCAGGTCCGCCAGCGGCGTCCCGGTCGCCGCGGCTCGGCGTGCCGCGGCCAGGTGGTCATCGTCGGGTCGCTGCCGTGGCGCGCCGGACGGGACGAGCAGGCCGGCGCGGGCCAGCCGCTCCCGGAGCCGACCGGCTTCGTCTCCGGCCAGGTCGGGATCGGTGGCCGCGCGCAGCACCCGCGTGAGGTAGTCGTTCATGCTCCTGCCCTCCGCCGCGGCAACCGACCGGACCGCCTCGATCAGCTCGTCCGGGGCGGACCATGTCACCTTGGCCATGCACACATGGTTGCAGGCATGCATGCATGACGGGCTGCCCGAGCCCACCTGGTACTCCGGGGCAGGACCTGACAACGGCCCCTGTCGCCCCGGCACGGCGGTCGCGTACCCGGTGCGCGGGTGAGAGTGACGTCAGGGTCGTGAGGCGGGCCGAGGACAGCCGTCGGGTCACGCTCACCGGTGATCGGCGGCCACGGCGTCGGCTTCGGCGGGATCGAGCATCGGGTCAGGCCGCGGACAGGGCGGTCTCGAGGGTCTCTCGCCGTCGCTGCGCGACCGCGAGCTCACGCAGCAGGGTGAGGTCGGCTCGAGGAAGCAGCGCGCGAGTGGCCTCAGCGGCGCTGTCGGGGGCGTCGCCGAGGCTGGGGCGGACGATGAGATCGAGCAGGGTCTGTTCGACGGTGGTGATCCACCCGACGCCGAGTTCGGTGCGGTGGCGCTGGAGATCGAGCGCCGTGACCTCGCGTCTGACGAACAGGATCCGGGCGTCGCGATCAGCCATGGTGAGCGTATGGCGATGGCGCGTGACAGCGAGCAGCCAACGTCATGGGCCAGGGAGGTCACCTGAGCCACCGCTCGGCCAGCCGAGCCACTCGCGATGCGCCAAGTGCCGCTTCACCAACTTCACGTAGGAACGCGCGCTCTCGCTCTGCCAGAGCCCGGAGAAGTGGACGCCGATGCACCCCCACAGATCGCCCCGCCCCCGGCCGTCGTACAGGAAGCCCTCGAAACATGCCCTCCGTAGGCCCAGGGACCAGTCGACGTTGTACGCCGTGCTGGCTTCGGAGTACGGCATCGTGCCCGCCCAATAGGTCGACTTGATCTGGAGAAGGCCATAGCTCACACCGCCGTCGCCACGCGTCGACTGTAGCCAGTAGCTTTCTTGGACGGCCTGCGCACGCGTGACGTCGGCATCGAAGCCCCACTTGCACGAAGCCCACTGGATGATCTCGTCGGTCGTGCCGACGAAGTTGCCGGTCACCCGCTCGTTCAACTTCTCGGCGGCTGGCGTCCCCCAGCTGCGGGAAACGACTGGCCCAGGCGGCGTCGTATGGTTCGCGCGGAAGTTCTCGGGCCTCGGTTCCCAGGTACTACGTTTGACCTGCGCCGCGCACTCCTCGTCGTCCGGGAGCGGTGAGCCGGGTGGGAGTGATGAGGTTGTCGCGTACGGTCCACTTGCCTCCCAGGATGGCATCCGAGAAACAATGACGACGGTGGCGAGGACGATCAGTAATACCCCGGAAAGTGCCAGGACGAGCACGCGACGGTTCGATGTCATGGCCCGCTCCGTGGCCGTCGTCCAGGGACGGTCGTATCCGCATTCTTCGCCAGCAGCACCATGAGAACCACCACGAGGAACCAGCCGAGGGGCTCGGTCAGTTTCGACTCCGAAACACTGTACGTCACGAACGTTGTCAGCATCGCCAGCGGCCAGACCCCGAGGGGACTGGCGTCTCCGTAGTACTGGCGCGTCGAAGCGACGGTGAGCTGGATCAGGCAGGCAACGACGAGGGCCAGACCCACCACACCGACCTGAATGAGGACATCCAGAGAACTGTCATGACTGTGGTTGATGAAATATCCGATGTACTGCCGTATGAAGTCGCCGGAATCGTCCCCGGCGCCCCACACCGCGGCCCAACCGTGGCCGGCCCACGGCGCTTCGGCGATCCGTGTCCAGACCGCGGACCAGATCTCGGTCCGGCCGGTCAACGACCGATCCTCGCCGAACGACCCCAGCACGGTGCCGAGGTCACCGAGAACGAGGGTTCCGACCGCCGCCGCACCGCTGAATAGGCTGATGGCCAACAACGTTCGGCGGTGCTTCTGTGCCCGTCGTATCCCGACGAAGCCGAGCGCGGCACTGAGGCCGATCACCGCGCTCACCAAGGCCGTCGTCGACTGTGCGGCAACAAGGCACAGGGCCAGGAACACGGAGACGACCAGGCGGACCGCAGTTCGTCGGCCGATCGCCCAACCTGCGCACGCCGTCGTGACCAGGCCTATGGCGAGTACATAGGCCAAGATGTTGCGTTGCGCGTAGATGCCCTGGAGCGCCCCGAGCTCCCCCGGATCGGCAACCAGGGCCTGCCCGGGGTAGAGGACGACGAATACCAGCGAAAGCGCGGCCGCGAGCACGGACCCGATGATGATTCCGCGGATCATGCTCCGTGCGGAGAATGTGCTCGCAGCCGTCATTGCGGACGCCGTGACCAGCGCGAGTGTGGCCACACCGACGACCGTCTGGTCCGGGTGTTCGGACCACAGCACGGAGGATGCGCACCAGCCGACGAACAGGATCGCCCATCCGGGCAGACGGACGTCATCGGCCGAACTCCACCGCACACCGAGCGCGAACAGGGACAGCGCGAGCAGCACCGCGGCCGACGTCTTGACCGGGACCCCGACCGGCCCGGACAGCAGGATGAAGGCGGTCGCGGTGTACCACGATCCAGCGGCGTCGCTCGTCCTTCGCGTTTCGGATGTGTCGTGGGCCCGGCCCAGCGGGTGCCTCCGATCGATCGCTGCCCGACTCATCGCTCCACGCCGATGGCAGCCACCGAACATCGATCGGGGACCGACGGATCCGCGTGGGGTGCTCGGGCGGCCTGCTCGCCGGGCCGGGGGAAGGCATCGTTCCGAGCCGGGCCCGCCGCGTCCTGCGGTTCCTGACCTCGGCCTCGCTCGAAGGGGTACACCGTTCTGCCGCCCGGGGCCATGGTGAGCACGGTGCCCAGCACTCGCCCGGACACTGCGTCGAGGCTCTCCATCGCGGACACAACCTGCGCCCCATCCGTCGTGGCGTATCGGCAGACGACGACTGCGCCGTCAGTGATCGGCACTATGGACGCTGTATCTGCGACAGGAAGCAGTGGGGGGCAGTCGAGAAGCACGTAGTCGTATGTCCTCCGCAGGGAGTCGACTACGGCTTCCAGACGATCGCTCGACACGAGCTCGCTCGCATCTGGAGGAGGGGAGCCGGCGGCGACGACATCCAGCGTATCGTTCCATCGCTGGGTTGCGTTCTGAGGCTCCGAGGACCCGGCGAGGGTCTCGCTCAGGCCAGGGATGTCGTCGCGCAGGTGCAGCAGCCGTGCGAGAGACGGCGATCGGAGGTTGGCCTCGACCAACACCACGCTGCAACCAGCTGCGGTGAGAGCCGTCGCCAGGCCAAAGACCGTGGTCGTCGTCCCTTCATGGGGTACCGAACTGGTCACGGCAATCACCCGGGGAGGTACCGCCCCGCCGACGAATTTGAGATTGGTTCGAAGTCGCCGGGATGCCTCGGCTGGCGGGGAGCCGGGCCGCCAGGGTCGGCTCCGTTTCGAGTCGTCGCGATAAACGCCGAGGTTGGGCACCGCTGTGAGCTCGGAAAGTTGTTCGGGCGAACGTACCGGTGTCCGCCGGGCGTTCGCCGCCAATGCCGCAGCGCTGCCGACGGCGAGTCCGACGAACAGGCCGATCGTGAGGACGTCGCTCAGGCTCAGGGACGACGGCACCAAAGGTGGTGCTGCCGGTTGCACGACCGTCAACGTCACCGGGGCGACCCCGGTCCCGCCGGTGGGACGTTCGAGGTCTGCGACCAGGGCGACCAACACGTTCGCCGTCGTGTTGGCCACAGAGGTCGCGACTGCGGACGAATGATCGGTCACCGATACTGTGATGATCGACGAGTTCGCCCTGTTAGTCACCGTGATCTGGTTCGAGAGAGCGTCCGCAGAGATCGGGAGGCCAAGTTCCTGCACGACCTGCTCGGTCACCCGAGGACCGGCGCCGAGCTCGGTATACGACTGCGCCTGCTGCTGGGCCAGCTGCGCCCCCTGGAACGCCTCAGCGGTGGTGTCTGTGAGTTGGGCACTGACGTACAACGACGTGGCCGCCGTGTACTCGCTCGGGGTCATCAAGAAGGCACCCAGGCCGCCGACGAGACCCAACGCAGCTCCGGCCACGACGACGAGCCAGCGCTGCCTGAACGCGAGAAGGTAACGTTGGAGGCTCATTGTGCAGCTTTCCTGGAGCCGGACGCCTTTCGGTGCTGCGCTCCGCGGTAGTGGCCGGGCATGTCACGCGCGGCGATCGGGTTCTCGGTGCGACGACCCAAGAAATACACGCAGCAGGCGCCGTCTATCTGGTAGTGCTCGGGTATCACGCGGTCGAGATATCGCAGCCAGAAGATGGCGACACTGACGATGGTGGCCATTCGCCGAGATCGGAAGACACCTTCGACAACGCCCTCGATGGTCCAGATCAGCTGGACCCCAGGGCCGGTGACCACACCGGAGCCGACCCGCGAGAACCTTCTGAACAGCCAACGATGCCCGCTCTCGGTGAATCGAGTGAAGTCGTATGGTCCCTCGTGCACGTGCTGCAGGAAGGGGGTCTCGGCGTAGACGAGGCCGTCGGGCTTCAGAACGCGGTGGATCTCGTCGACGACCTTCCACGGGTCGAGGACATGCTCGAGGACTGCTTGGACGACCACGCAGTCAACGGATCCGTCATGGAGGGGAATGTCATGGGCGTCCGCGACGAACTGCACGTTGTCGTCGCCGTAGATGTCGAAAGCCAGGAGTCGAATATCGGGATGCTGGTACATCGTCTCGAGTCCGATGCCGACGCTCCCTCCGCCCACTATGAGCACGGTCGGATTGTCATGTTCGGTCAGCAGCATCTCCGTCAACCGATTCAGGTTGGCGCGGATAACTCCCTCCGGGAGGGTCATCCATCGGATCAGACGCCGTAGACGGGCCTTTAGGCCGCGCCCCCTGGGGAGCATGCTGGCGCCGTTACGTTGGACGAGCTCGTTCTGGTCCAGAATGCTGCGCTCGAAATCTACGTAGACCGGCCACCTGCCGGCCCGTGACGGGTGCTCCTTCCATGAGACGAACTCGGCCAGCTCGGTGGCTGGGATCAACATGGTGCCTCCGCAATAGCCGACGCTGGCCTCGCCGGCTTTAGGGAACGAGCCGACGACACGGACGTAGTCGTCCGCGTTCCGTCGCGCGTTACCTGACCCCCTGTGTGGGGGCGCGGACCGCCGGAGCGAGCGGGCCACCGCAAAGCCGATCACCCGTGGATCACGGTCGGTAGCTGGGTAATCACTCACGGTCAATAGCCCTGCGGTTCGGCTGGCGAGAACGAGCGCGCGAACCGCGGACAGTTCGTGGCGGCAGAGCTACCTGGCCCCTCGATGCATACGCTGTTTGGCCTAACTGTCGCCCAATTGCTGGGGGCGATGTAACACGCTGCAATGCCGCCCCGAGTCGCCCGCCGACCCAGAACCCGGCGTAGTCCTCGGTGACGCGCCCGTCCGACCCTCTGAAGGAGTCACACTCTATGGGACAACAGGAAGCGATCACCCGGGTCGCCGTTGTCGGATACGGGTATTGGGGTTCGAAGCATGCTCGTGTCATGAGTTCTATTCCTGACGTGGCTGTCACCGTCGTGGACTCCCAGGAGGAACGGCTGGTCGAGGCCGCGTCCCGGCACCCTGGGATCCGGATCGCTGGATCGCTGGAAGAGTGCCTTGACGAGGTTGACGCCGTCGTGGTCGCTACCCCACCCGGCAGTCATGCCGCTGTCGCGCTCACGGCGATCCAGGCCGGGAAGCACGTGCTCGTAGAGAAGCCGCTGACGACGTCGGTGTCGGAGGGTGAACTGCTGGTGGAAAGCGCCGGTAACGAGAACGTGCGCCTGATGGTCGGGCATACATTCGAATACAACCCAGCCGTATGGAAACTCCGAGAAATCGTGCGGTCCGGTGTGTTGGGGCGTGTGCTCTATGTCGACACGGCGCGCCTCAGTCTCGGTCGTTACCAGACCGATGTGAACGTCGTGTGGGACCTGGCTCCTCATGACATTTCGATTATTTCGTACCTGCTCGGGGAGATGCCGACCGCGATGGCTGTATGGGCTCATCGTAACATCGGGAATCGACACGCCGACGTCGCCTACTTGCGGCTAAATTTCGAGCTGGCCGGAATACAGGCCTTCGTGCATGTAAGTTGGCTCGATCCCAACAAAGTGCGCCGGGTGACTGTCGTAGGTGATCGTAAGATGGCCGTGTACAACGACTTGTCGGACAACGAGCGCATTCGAGTCTACGATGTCGGGGTCGACCCGGCGGCCATCGATGACTCGACCGAGGCCCACGCAATGCCGGTAACGTATCGCACCGGTGACATCACGTCCCTGTACGTACCCCTCAACGAACCGTTACTCGTACAGGATCAGCATTTCATCGACTGCGTACGAACAGGCGCTCGTCCGGACACCTCAGGCGAGCGCGGGCTCGACATCGTGCGGGTGCTCGCGTCGGCCGACTCCGCCGGCGGAGCCTGGCCGATGACCTCCTCCGGCGCGTTGTACGCCCCTGCCCCGAGGGAACCGGCGGGTCGACCCGAGGTCGTTGCCGCGGCCTGGACGAACGCATCGTGACCGACCAGGCGCAGATACCGTTTCTGGATCTCAGCGGTGTCAACGGGCCACTACAGGACGATCTGGACCTCGCCTGGAAGACGGTCTTCACACACGGTCAGTTCGTCGGAGGCCCGGAGGTCGGACGGTTCGAGGATGTGTTCGCAGTGTTCTGCGGTACCCGTTACGCAGTCGGCGTGGCGAACGGGACCGATGCGCTTGAGATCATCCTCCGCGCGCTGGACATCGGGAGCGGTGACGAGGTGATCGTGCCCGCCAACACGTTCGTCGCCACGGTGGAGGCCGTATGTGCGGTCGGGGCACGTCCACGGTTCGTGGACGTGATGCCGGACACCCTGCTGGTCGACCCTCGCTGCGTTGCCGAGGCGATCAATATCAGGACGGCCGCGGTGATCGCCGTGCACATGTTCGGACAGATGGTCGACGTGACCGCTCTCCTGGAGGTGACAGGACGTCACGGTCTGGCGCTGATCGAGGACGCGGCCCAGGCTCACGGCGCGGAGTTCGCGGGTCGTCGGGCGGGGTCGGTCGGCGTAGCGGCCGCGTTCAGTTTCTATCCGGGCAAGAATCTGGGAGCCTTCGGCGACGGTGGAGCGATCGTGTCCGACGATCTCGGCCTGATCCGCCGAATGCGACAGCTCGCCGATCACGGCCGTTCGACGGAGAACCGTCACATCCATCTCGACAGCGGCCGGAACAGCAGGTTGGACACGCTCCAGGCTGCCGTCCTGCACGCCAAGTTGGACGGTCTTGTGGAAGCGAACGAGAACCGTTGCGCTGCAATGCGGCTCTATCGGGAGCTCTTGCCGCCCCACTGCGTCCCGGTCGCCGAGCACCCGGCGGCGACATCGGTGACCCACCTGGCGGTTGTGCAGGTGCCGGATCGCCGATCGGCAACGGCGCTCCTCGACCGTCACGGAGTCGGATGGGGGATCCACTACCCGGTGCCGTGCCACCATCAGCCCGCGTTCGCGAAGTTCTCGACCGGGACTCTTCCGGTGGTCGAGGCGGCGGCCGACCAGATCCTGTCTCTCCCCATGTTCTCGACGATCACGGCGGACATGGTCCGCGATGTGTGTTCCGTGCTGAACGGGGGCGGCCGTGAGCCTGGATAGTGTCAGCGACGCACAGGCGGGAGTCCGTCACGTGAGGTGGGATGCCGCCGCGCATCGGTTGATCGACATCGTGGGGGCGGTCGCCTGCCTGCTCGTGCTCGTCGTCCCGATGCTGGCGGTCGGGCTGATCATCCGGCTCTCCAGCTCGGGACCGGCGCTGTTTCGGCAGCAGCGTGTAGGCAGAGATCGTTCCACATTCACCTTCTACAAGTTCCGGACCATGCGCTGCGACGGAGCGGACACGGCCCACCGAATGCTGATCGAGCGCGAGCTGGCCGGGGAGTCGGTCGAGGTCGACGGCAGCTTCAAGTTGAGCGGCGACACCCGGATCACTCGAGTCGGGCATTGGCTGCGCAAGTCCAGCATCGACGAGCTGCCTCAGCTGTTCAACGTGCTGTCGGGGCAGATGTCGTTGGTCGGGCCACGCCCGTGTCTGCTATGGGAGGCGGATCTCTTCCCACCCGCGTTCCAGGCCAGGTTCAGCGTTCGGCCCGGCATCACCGGTCTGTGGCAGGTCAGCGGCCGAAGCAGGCTCGGCACGCTCGAGATGCTCATGCTCGATGTGGAGTACGTGCGCCGTCGGGGTGTGGTGCACGACCTGAAGATCCTCTTGATGACGATTCCGTCGATGCTGCGCGGAGGTGGGGCCAGATGACGTCCGCTGCATTTCGAACGCCAAATGTCGACCTGCGGCCGAATGATCCGGTCATTGCCGTCGATCCGCGTACGGACGCGCGGTGGGACAGGCTCTCCAGGACTCGACTCGGCAGCCTCTTCACCTCCGCGCCATGGATCCGTGCCGTCTGCGACACCTATGGATATGCTCCCGAGGCCAGGATCGCGTGTGACGCTGCGCAGGAGCCGATCGCCGGAGTCGCGTTCGTCGACCTGGACGACATCCGCGGATTGCGCCGGTCCAGCCTGCCGTTCAGCGATCGTGCCGACCCGGTGATCCTGGACTCCCGTGTATGGGCGGAACTTGCGGGCAACGTTGCCGAGGACTCGATCCCGTGGTCCATGAGGTGCGTGGAGGGCACGGTACCCACCGCGGAACTGGGACCACTGACCGTCACCAGTCGGGCAGCGCTGCACCGCACGTCCGTGGAATCGGGCCTCGACGACGTAAGGGGGCGCCTGGGCCCCGCCGCGCGTCGGAACCTTCGTGCCGGGAAAGCCCACGGCGTCGTCGTGCGTGCGTCGACGGACATGGACGCCGTCCGGCAGTTCCACGCGATGCACGTCGATCTGCGTAGGCGCAAGTATCGAATGCTCGCCCAACCTGTCACGTTCTTCGAGCGGCTGTGGCAGGAGTTCGAGCCACAAGGCTCGGTAGTGATCTTGACCGCTTTCCTCGACGGTGAGCCGGCCGCCGGAGCCCTCTTCCTGGTCTGGCAGGACACCCTCTACTACAAGTTCGGTGCATCATTTCCCGATCGTCTGTGGGCGCGTCCGAACGATGCTCTGTTCTGGACCGCGATCGAGTGGGCGAGTGAACGAGAGTTGCGAACGATCGATTGGGGCCTCTCGGATCTCGATCAGCCTGGCCTGCTCGCGTACAAGCGCAAGTGGGCGAGCATCGAGAGCCGGATCGTCCGGCTGTCGAGCACGGATTCGATGCCAACGAACATCGAGGTGGACCGGGTTCTTTCCGATATCAGCGCGCTCCTGACCTGCGAGGGCGTGCCGACCGAAGTGACGGAGCGTGCCGGCTCCCTACTCTATCGGTATTTCAGCTGAGCAAGATCAGTGTGTGTGTCGGGGTTGTGGCGAGGGGTGGACGTGGCGAGTGAACTCAGCAGGGCCGTGGGCCCTCCGCGATGCGTTCATCATTTCGGCCCTCGGGTCGGAGAACGCGGTGGCGGAGGGATGGCGTCGGTCCTCGCCTCGTATGCGGAGCTTCCGCTCGAACGCTACCGGGTCCGGTTCACGACCACGGCTAGCCTGAATAGCAGGTTCAAGTCCGCCGAACACCTACCGGCGGCACTACTCGCGCTCCTCCGCACCGCGGAGCGACGTCCTCGCCCGCTGGTGCACGTGCACCTCGCGGACGGAGGTTCGTTGCTGCGCGAAGGCGCAGTGCTACGCCTGGCTCGGTTCCTCGGATTGCCGACGGTGGCGACGATGCATGCCAGCCATCTGCAGTCGGTGGTGGCCGACGACCGCGCCCGGTTGAGCGACGTCCTGGGCAACGCACACGTCGTACACGCGCTGGGGCCGACAACGGCGGCTCTGATCCGGGACACCATCGGCTCCTCGCCGGAGATCGTTGTCGTACCGAACTGCGTCACGGTGCGAAGGTCGACGGGGCCGGCGGGCGCCAACGCACCGCGCGCGCTGTTCGCCGGCGAGATCAGCCTCCGTAAGGGAGTCGACGTCTTGCTGGAGGCATGGACGGGGGTCCGCTCGGCGGTGCCTGACGCCGAGCTCCTTGTTCTGGGCAAGCCGCGCGATGTCGGGCTCCACCGTCGGCTCGACGGCCTGAGTTGGGGCGGCAGCGTCCCGCGACAAAGGGTCCTCGCCGAGCTGGACAGGTGCCGTGTCGCGGTGCTGCCGACCCGTTCCGAGGCGCAGCCGATGTTCGTCCTGGAGGCGATGGCTGCGGGCAGGCCCGTCGTCACGACACCGATCGCCGAGATTCCTGGGACCGTGGCCGACGTCGCGGGGCTGGTCGCAGTGGGCGATGCGAATGCACTGGCCGCCGCGCTGACCTCCTATCTGAGCTATCCGGACCGGGCGACCACCGCCGGTGACGTCGAACGCCGGCGGGCAGAGACGTACTTCTCGATCGTTCCGGTGTCGCGCCGGGTCGAGGAGATGTACGACGAAGCCATCCGGCGTGCTGACCACGCGGAGAAGTGGCGACGACCGTCATCCCGGGCATCGTGATGACGATTGGCTCGAGTCGTCACGTCCTGTTGGTGCACGATGCGTATGACGACTACGTGACGTGTCTGGCCAACACCCTCGGCGAACGTGTTCGCCTGACGGTGCTGCACAACTCCCGGGTCCACGAGCGCATCCGGAACGGGTTGTCGGGCAACCAGACGACGATCGTCTATCCGCACCGACGGGTTCGGGATCCCCGACGCCTCGGAGAGATCCCCCAGATCGATCGCGTCGCCGCCACCGTCGGCGCGGACGTGGTGCATCTGCAACAGAGCAATGATCCACTGTTCAACCTGGTGCAGCTGTGCTCGCCGCGGTCGCAGGGCCCGCGGGTGCTCACGATTCACGATGTCGCTCCGCATCCCGGCGACGCCGCCCACGTGCCGGGCGGCCACGCAACCTTGAGGGCACAGCGGCGGCGTTGGGACCGCTTCATCGTCCACGGCGCCCCGTTGAGGGCCGATCTTGCTCGCGCATGGAACGTCCCGGACGTCCGGGTCGATGTCGTTCCCCACGGCGAGCTGGGCTCGCTCTACCGGCCGGCCGCCCCGGAGCGGGCCGGGGCCGCTCGACCCGGAGCTCCTCTCCGGGTGTTGTTCTTCGGCCGCATCTGGCCGTACAAGGGCCTCGATCGGCTGATCAGCGCTATGAATCGGCTCGCGTCGACCCGTCCGTCGCTGACATTGACCATCTCCGGAACCGGCGAACCCCTGGACCGCTACCTGCGGTCGGTCGCGCCGCAGCTCAACGTCGAAGTGATCGACCGATTCATCGAGCACGACGAGGTCGCCCCCCTCTTCGAGAGTGCAACCGTGGTGTGCCTGCCCTACCTCGAAGCGTCGCAGAGCGGCGTGCAGGCACTGGCATGCGGCCTGGGCGTGCCGGTGGTCGCCACCGCGGTCGGGGGACTGGCGACCGCGGTCGCTGACGGTGTGAGCGGCCTGGTGGTCCCTCCGGACAACGTCGCGGCCCTGACCGCGGCGCTCGCGCGGATTCTGGACGATCCGACTCTGCGGGACCGTTTGGCGCGAGGCTCTGGTGCCCGCTCGGGCTCCGACCTGAGCTGGAGCACGATCGCGGACCAGACCCTGGCCGTCTACCAGCGCGCCCAGGCGGGTCACGGATCGTGATGATGACCTACACGGCCTTGCGAAATACTCCGGCCCGCATCAGGCAGGCAGCCGGCTCGATGCTGGCCCAGAACACGGGGTGGGCGCTCGTGGCCGAGGCGGTCCGGCTGGGCGCGGCGCTCGGGACGTTCGTCGTCGTGACCCACCTGCTGCCTCCCTCGGATTACGGAGTCTACGTCGGAACCCTGGGCCTGATGTGGTTCGTCCTGCCGTTTGCCAGCTGTGGCGCCTCCTACCTCCTGCTGCAACGGGTGGCGGGGGAGGGAATCGACCTGGCCACGGCCGTGGCCAGAGCGAACGGCATGGTTGTCGGCGGGGGCGTCGTCGCAGTTCTCGTCCTGGCCGCGGCCCGTCCCGTGCTGCTACCCCAGACCTCCGCCACGGTGATGGTGCTGCTCGCAATCGCCGAACTCATCTTCGGTGGGCTGCACGACGTGGCCATGTTGGCCTGTCAGGCCCTCGAGCGGCTCCGGCTGAGTGTCTACCTGCGCCTGCTGCAGGGCGTAAGCCGCCTGATCGCCGCTGTCGCCCTCGTGGTCGTGGTTCCGTCGGCGTCGCTGACGCAGTGGGCGTGGCTGCATCTGGCCACCGCGGCGTTTGCCGCACTTGTCGCCCAGGTGCTTCTCCGTGTGCCGGGCGGCCGGCGATTGCCGTTCCGGATGCCTCGGATGCTCGAGGTTCGGTCCGGCCTCCCCTTCTCCGTCGGGTTCGGCGCGGACAAGCTCCGCGAGTCCGCCGATTCCATGCTCCTCCTTCGCATCGGTACCAGTGCCGACGCGGGGATCTTCGGCGCGGCGATCAGACTGACCGGGTTCGTCGTGACCCCGTTGCGTGCACTCATCGCCTCGTCGAACGCCACGTTCTTCCGGGCCGGCGCAAGCTCCGTCGCAGCAACCAGGTCGGTTGCCCGCAGGGTGACCGGCCTCGGAGCGGCCTACGCCGTGGTCGCCTCGATCGTGGTCGCCGTGGGCGGGCCAGCTGCGGTGTCGGTCCTCTCAGCCGAGTACGCCTCGGCCGGTGACGCCGTGCGGATACTGTCGGTGCTCCCGATCGCGGTGGCGGCGGAGGCGTTCGTGGCCACAGCCATGACGGCGATCGGCCATCAGCGCGTCCGCGTGAGATCCACGCTGATCAGCACATCGTTGAACATCCTGTTGAACTTCGCGCTCATTCCCGACTACGGCTGGCGTGGCGCGGTGATCGCGTCACTGACGGCGTCAGCAGTCAACGCGACAATCCTGTGGTCGACGCTGATGGTCCTGGCCGGCCGCGAACGTCGAGGCAGCGGGTCGAGCACCGACCGTCGGCGACCGTGGCTCCGTCGCGCCTCTGCTCCGAGCCACAACGATCCGGGGGGCTCCCGATGACCACCTTGTTCCTCGCCACCACCGGTGGTCACCTGCACCAGCTCGACGAGCTCGCAGCCCGCCTGCCGTCGGGGCCTGCGATCTGGGTGACGCACTCCAACGCGCAGAGCCGGTCGCTGCTGGCCGATCGCGAGGTTGTCTATGTCCCCTACGTTCGCCCGCGACACCTGCTCGACGTGGTCGGCTGCGTGCCGACCGCGCGGCGGCTCCTGCGGACGCGCGACCTCACCCGGGTCGTGTCGACCGGCTCGGTCATCGCCCTCGGGTATCTGCCATACCTGGCTGCCCACGGCGTCGCCTGTCACTACATCGAGAGCGCGGCACGGGTCGGAGGCCCCTCGCGTACCGGGCGCATCTTGCAGCGTGCGCGAGGTATCCGCGTCTACACGCAGTACCAGCAGTGGGCCGATCGGCGCTGGAGTTTCGCCGGCAGCGTCTTCGACGCCTACTCGCCCGTGTCCAGGACCCCGACGGCCGGACCCACGCTGCGGGTCGTCGTCACGGTCGGTACCGCTCAGGAGTATCCGTTCCGGAGAATGATCGAGCGGCTCGTACCGCTGCTTGCCACCGATGGTGAGCTGACCAAGGTGACCGGAATGAACGTCGACGTGCTCTGGCAGACCGGTGCGACCCAGGTGGACGGGTTGTCGATCGAAGCGACCCCGTTTCTCACGTCGGCAGAGCTCGCCACGGCACTGGCCGAGGCGGACGTCGTCGTGAGTCACGCCGGGGCCGGCTCGGCGCTGGCGGCCCTCGCCGCTGGCCGCGCCCCCGTACTCGTCGACCGGCGGCAGAAGTTCGCCGAGGCACCAGACGATCACCAGCGCCAGCTGGCCGACGAGCTCAGCAGGCGCGGCCTTGCCCAGGCGTGCTCCGCCGAGACGGTCTCGGTGGACAACCTACTGCGCTCCATGACGTCGGAGGTGCGGCGATCCGGCGAGTCTCGTCCGCTCGCTCTGCTGGCTTGACATCGCATGCTGTCCCAGGCATGCGGACACGTCCCCTCGACTCTGGTCGGATCAGAGCCTGTCCACAGGTACCCCACGAAGCCGGTTGCGGGTGTCGAGCACGCGGTCGGCGTGGTGCCGAATGGCCGCCCAGTTCACGTCGTCGTGATCGGTGAGAACCACGACGAGGTCGGCACCGGCGATCTGCTCGTCGGTGCCCGCGACGATCTCGACACACGAGGGCGCGTGCTCCGGCGGGATGAGGGGATCGATCGCAGTAACCCGCCCGCCCAGGGCGGCCAGCTGATTCGCAACGATGACGGCCGGTGACTTCCGTGCGTCTCCAGAATTGGCCTTGTAGGCAAGGCCGACGAGCAGGATCTTGCTGCCGTTGACGGCCATACCGCGACTGTTGAGGTTGAGCACAGCTCGTCGGACGACATAGTCGGGCATGTGATCATTGATATCGTTCGCGATCTCCACGAACCGGAAGTTCTGGCCGAGCGTTCGACGCACCTGCCACGACAGATATGTGGGGTCGATGGGTAGGCAATGTCCGCCGACGCCAGGGCCGGGGGTGAACTTCATGAAGCCGAACGGCTTCGAGGAGGCTGCGTCGATCACGGACCACACGTCGATGTCGAGTCCCTTGCAGTACATCGCGAGCTCATTGACCAGTGCGATGTTGACATGACGGAACGTGTTCTCGAGTAGCTTGGCCATCTCGGCCTCGCGGATATGCGGGACCGGTACGATCTCGTCGACCAGCATGTCGTACAGCGCCGATACGGCGTTCAGGGATGCGGAGTCGACACCGGCGACGATCTTGGGCGTGTTCCGGAACCCCCACCTGGTGTTGCTCGGGTCGATACGTTCAGGACTGTAGCCGACGTGAAAGTCCCGCCCGGCCCGGAGCGGGCTCGCGCTCTCCAGCAGCGGGATGAAGATGTCCTCGGTCGTTCCGGGATACGTGGTGGATTCGAGGACCACGCAACATCCACGAGAGACGTGTGGCGCAAGTGCCAGCGCGGCCTGTTCGATGTAGGACAGGTCCGGGATGCCGTCGAGGAGCGGTGTCGGTACCGTGACCACGGCGAAGTCGAATCCGGCAAGTTCGGCCGCATCGTCCGTGGCGTGGAAGCGGCCGGTCGCGAGGGCTGCACCGAGGTTCGAGTCCGTCACGTCGTCGATGAATGACTCGCCGCGCCGGAGTCGGTCGACCCGGTCCTTCGCGAGATCGAAACCCAGGACGTCGAACCCGGCGTCTACGGCTCGCATCGACACCGGAATCCCAACGTACCCTTGTCCGATCACGGCGATACGTCGGTGCTGGGATCGCGACATACTTGTCTTTATCCTTGTCATTGTCGGCGAAAGCTCGCGTTCCAGGTTGGCGCCTCCCCACAGAGCCTCAGCCCGAGATGCCGAAACGCTGACGTTCCATGAGTCGAACTCCGTTCGGCGCGTCCGGATCGACGTGATAGCGCACGGTTCGCCGATGGCTCTGTCGATTCTGCATTCCAGCCTTGCGCCAGGTCAGTGCCGTTCCAGCTTTGACCCAGAAGGCTGGACCGGACGTCTTCCGGGACCGTGGCGTGTAGTGAAGCATGTTCCGCAGGAGCCCGTTACCGTAGTTCAACGCGAACTCTCGCCGGATGTCGCCGGTCCAGTGCTGTGTCGTGATCGAGACATTAACGGAGTCGAGGTTGGCGACCTTGTGCGGGCCGTTGAGTCGCCAGTGGAGCAGGTCGCCCGGGACGAGGTCGTACACCTCCGCATAGTCATCGAACCATGACTCGTACGTGATGTCCTCCTCGGTGACCCGGCGTACTACGTCCTCGAACTCCGGCACTTTGAGAAAAGGCTCCGACGCAGGATATATCCACAGCCGCTTGCTGCCGCGCAGTTGTAGGAGTGTCTGTCCGGGGATATCAGTGTGGTAGCCGACCCTTGCGCCGGGAGATGAGATGAGCAGGCCCATGTTGCGTTTGAACGGCCTGAATCCTGGCACCAGTGTCTCGAGGTCCGCGTAGAGCTCATCGAGGACGCTGGCGAATCGCGCGTCAAATTGCGCGATGTGCGTGAAGTTGATCCAGATGCGCCCGGACTTGACCGCCCGGAGAATCTCGCAACCAGACAGGTCGCCGGGCAGGCAGTAGTGCCAGTCTCCGCTGCTCCGGACCTCGTCTTCCATCGTGCTGATGGTCATCGTGCGTCGGTCGGCATGGTCGATGATCTCCGCGAGCGACTCGTCGGAGAAGAGCGGGCGTTCGTGCAGTGAATGCTTGAGTCGGACCGTGTGCGAACCCCACAGCTGTGCGTGGCGTTGCTCGAAGTTCTCGATGACCGTCATGGCGGTGCCTCCTGCGGCCGCGTCAGGGAGTCCAGTGGCCGAGGGAGGTCTCGTGTGAGCGGCCCGAAACGTTAACCACCGCGGGCCCGCGCCGCGAAACACTCTCCGGTCCTGAGCCGACTCCCCACGGTGCGTCGCCGGCGCGGCGCTCTGCTCGGTGACGGCTGATCGGAGACAACCATGTCGACCGCGTCTCGCGGATCGTTGGACGACCACGCCCACGCAGGCGGCGACCACGCCCACGCAGGCGGCGACCACGCCCACGCAGGCGGCCCGGCGCCTCGTGCTGCTTTAGGCCTACCGACACCACAGATCAGCCACCGAGGTGCAGGTCACCTGCGGGTGGACGTCAGCCGGGGCCACCTCGCCGGCGAGGAGCGAGATGACTGGAACAAGCTGGTCGACAGCTCCGGGCCGGTGGACGTCACTCAACTCACGGGCTGGGCCACGATCCGTGCCTCGGTCGGGTACGAGCCCGCCTACGTCAGGATCTGGTCGGGCAACGAGTTGGTGGCCGGGGCACAGATTCTGTGCCGGAAACTCCCGGTGTTCGGGATCCTCGCCTACGTCCCGCACGGTCCAGTGATCTCGGAGGGGGTCGAACGCGCGTCGACGCTGGCCGCCATCGCTGCGGCGCTACAGGAGTTCGGCGCGCGAACCGCTCGGATGCTCGTGGTTCAACCTCCGATGGGAGGAACCGACGTCTACGCCGATCTGCTCCGGAACGGTTTCCGGCGGTCCTCCGTGGAGATCGCTCCCGCGACATCGGTGCGAGTGGATCTCACCCCGTCCGAAGACGAGATCCGCTCGAGGCTCAGCCGTCGGCTGCGGACCTGGACCCGGCAGTGGGCGGCGCGCGGTGTCCGGATCCGAGAGGGCACCGATGCGGATCTGCCCATATTCGCCGACCTCGTCGCGAAGTCCGCTGCCCATCAGGGCTTCACGCCCTTCAACCTCGACTACCTGCGCATCCTCTACGGTGAGCTCGCCGTCTCAGGCCATGCCGTCCTGCTCATCGGTGAGGTGGCGGGTGTCCCCGTCGCCGGCGAGCTCTACACGGGATGTGGGTCGGTCCTCACGGCGCGGCTGTGTGGCCTGGACCGCAATCCCGAGACTGCACACCTCAACGTCGCGAGCGCCGTGACGTGGGAGGCTGTTCGGTGGGCGAGGAAGCACGACTACTCGTGGCTCGACCTCGGAGGGGTGCGGCCGGAGACCGCGAGGAGCATCCGCGACCACGAAGCGAATTCCGATGTCCCGCTGCCTAGCACGGACGTGTGGAAGCTCAAGTTCGGAGGACAACTCACCGAGCTTCCCCCTGTCGTGGAGGTCAATCGGCTTCCGATGGCCGGAAACGTCTTTCGGTCGCTGAGGCGATCACGACTCGGTCGTCGGCTGATCGGACTGACCGCCGTGGCTTTGCGAGGTCAGCGTCGGAGCCGGGGGTCGGTCTGAACCTCCGGCAGCCCGTCTGTGCTGGTGGGGTACCCGGGCTGGTCTGCTGCGGGCGTCCGTCCACGTCGACGCCGGCACTCTCGGCTTCGTCAACGAGGCCGACCGGGCTCGAACGCCCGGGAGCGTCCCTGATCTGCCCATCGAACCGTCGTCCCGGCCCGCTCGAGGCGGGTCCGCGGGTCTCGCCCGAGCTCGACTGGGCCCGCCCGCCAACTAACGACCGCGCTACCTCGGCGACGTACTCGTCGACGGCGGTCTGCAGCAGGGGTGGTGAAGGACGGCTCGTGGAAGATGTTGTCGCCCAGTACCAGCCCGGCGGCCACATTGGTAACCGGACGACGCCCGGGCTGGGGCACTGGTCGTCCTGCCGGAGGCCATCGGGCAGCGCGAGCTGCGCAATGACAACGCCGAGATTATGCGGCGGGTCGAGGCGGGGGAGAGCTTCGTCGTGACCCGCCACGGTCGCCCGGTGGCGGATCTGGTGCCGCACGGTCCTCCGCCGCGCCGTCGGCTCACGCTGCGCGAGGTGCAGGCGGAGTTCGCGAAGCTTCCGCCTCTCGACCTGGCGCAGTGGTATCGCGATCGAGCAGCCGATGACCTGATCTTCGTCTCGGATGACATCGACGAATGAAGGTCCTGCTCGATACCTCCGTCGTCATCGCCCTCGGCGATCTGGATCTCGGCGCCATCGGTGACGAGCCACCGACCATCAGCGCGGTGACGGTGGGAGAGCTCGCATGCGGTCTGGACATCGGTGACGACAAGGATTCGCGATCGCACTCTGTTTCCCGCGGTGGCGCCCGGTGACCCCGAAACTGTCGGTGCTCGCACGTATGTTCGATCCGTGCAGTCGATGGGGATCCCCGAGGGCCTGGCGGACGACCCGCCCGGCCCGGAACTGTGCACCCTGCTGGCCGGCCTGGACCCGGCCCTGCTGGCCAACACCGACACCGTCGAGGTACTGCAGGCCTGGCGGCGGCTACGGTCCTGGGCCGACGCCCACGAACTGGCCCTCATGGCCGAGACGGGCCGCTGCGACCCGCACGCACCACCCCACACCACCACCCGGCTGACGGCCCCGCACCCCGACTGCGGCCGCGAGATCGCCACCGCGCTCACCCTGACCGAACTCACCGGCTACCACGAACACACCCTGGCCGAAACCGTGGTGCACCGACTCCCGACCGTGCACGCCGCCCTCGCCGCCGGGACCATCGACCGCGCCAAAGCCGCCCTGTTCGCCGACGCACTCGCCCCACTCACCGACCCCCAGGCCACCCGGATCTGCGCCGCCCTGCTCCCCAAGGCCCCCGGCCTGACCACCGGGCAACTCCGCGGACGGCTCGCCCGGATGGTGATCGCGATCGACCCCGACGCCGCCCGACGCCGCTACCGCACCGCCCTGAGTCAACGACGAGTGATCTGCTACCTCGACCGCGACGGCACCGCCACCATCTCCGCGATCGGACTGGACCCCACCGCCGCCCAAGCAGCCTGCGAACGCCTCGACACCCTGGCCCACGCCATCCGCGCCGCCGGGCACCCACACCCGCTGCCACGCATCCGCGCCGACCTCGCCACCGCCATGCTCGATGGCAGCCTGCACACCCTGACCAACGACCAGATCATCGCCACCATGCTCAGTCGCGCCACCGAACCCGACCCCGACGACGACGACCCCCGCGACGGGGACCACGGCGACGGGGACCACGGCGACGGGGGCGACGGCGGTAATGGCGACGACGGCGGCGGCGACGGCCCGGACGGCGGCGGCGACGACGGCGCGGACGACGGCGCGGACGACGGCGCGGACGACGGCGCGGACGACGACTTCCCCGGCGACGACCCCGACGATCCCAGCCCCGACGGCGACGGCGACGGCCCCGACGGCGACAGTGGCGGCGATGGCGTCGGCCTTGATTGTGATGGCGCCGGCCATGGTGGCGGCGCGGAGCGGGCCCGGACCGGGATCGAGATCCGGGTCCGGCTCTCCACCCTGCTCGGCCACGACGATTACCCCGGCGAGATCCCCGGCCTCGGCCCGGTCCTGGCCCCGACCGCCCGCGCCTGCGTCGCCGGGCACCGCCACGCCGAATGGCGCTTCGCGATCACCGACACCGACGGCTACCTGCTCCTGGCCGGAACCACCCGCCGACGCCCACCCGAACGCCCCACACCCGAGGTGCCCGCGCATCCACTGATCCGCCAAGCCCCGGCCTGTCCGGCAGGATCCTCGGTGCACCCACTGATCCGCCAGGCCCACGGCGGCACCGTCGAACTCCAGGTCCCCGCCACACTGCTCGGCCACCTCACCGCGCACCCCCCGGCCGGGTGGGAGCCACTGATCGCCGACCTCGCCGCCCAGTACGCCCACCGCGACCAACTCCACGCCGCCCTCGACCACCAGCCGACAAACCGGTTCCCACACCAGGCGCTACGCCGCCACGTCGAGATCCGCGACCGCACCTGCCGGTTCCCCGGCTGCGTCCGCCCGGCCCGCAAAACCCAGCAGGACCACACCCGCGACCACCACCACGGCGGCCCCAGCAGCACAGCCAACCTGGGACCATTGTGCGTGCTGCACCACGCCGTCAAGACCGCCGGACTCTGGAGACTGCATCAGCCCGCACCCGGGATCTTCGTGTGGCGCAGCCCGCTGCACCGGGTCTATGCCACCCGCGGCGAACCCGTCTGCCCGACCCTGCCCACACCGCTGCCCGCACCGGCCGACCCCGCAGACCTCGAACCCGACCCGCCGCCGATCCCGGCCCAGCGCGAACTCGACGACATGCCCATCTACCCCGCCGCACCACCACCGGCGGCGACCACCGGCCTCACCACCCCGGACGGCCGCGCCCCGCCCCTCGACGACGACCCACCGCCCTTCTAGTGCGCACCGGGGTGCAGGAACCGGCACCCCGGTGCGGCGGAGAGGCCGCGGTCGGCTTCGTAACGGACGGACGACCGGCACCCGCCCAGCTATCAGCCGAAATGTGGATTCAGCCAGGAGGGGATCTTCGGTGACCGAGAAGCTCGAGGCGCGTTCGGACGAGCTCGTCGAACCGCTGGGAATCGTCGACGGCCTGGACGAGATCGATCCCGGTACGTTCAAGCGGCGCTACCTCGAAGCGGGTCGGCCGCTCGTTCTGCGGGCGATGATGAACGACTGGCCCGCGATGCGGAAGTGGTCGTTCGAGAACTTCGCGTCCATCGCCGACGAAAGAGTTGCCGGCTCGACGTCGGCAACGTGCTCCAGGAGGACACGCGGCTCGAGGTCAGCGGACTGCAGCAGTACCTCGAGACGCTCGCGGGCCGGGACCAGGACCGGGACCAGGACCGGGACGCCGATGGCAAGGCCCGGTACCTGTCCAACGTCGACCTGTTCGGGTCGAGCTCTCCGTGTCCCGCAACCTTTCCCGGGCAGGATGAGAAGGTGTAGCACAATAGTGCTACAGAAGGCTATGCTGTCGAGGTGGCGGAAACCATCGGGCAGCGGCAGCTGCGCAACGACAACGCGGACATCATGCGCCGGGTCGAGGCGGGGGAGAGCTTCGTCGTGACCCGTAACGGTCGGCCGGTGGCGGATCTGGTGCCGCACGAGGCGCCGCGGCCGCGGCGACCCACCCTTCGCGAGCTCCGGCAGGAGTTCGCCGACCTTCCGCCCATCGACGTCGACCAGTGGTATCGGGATCGCGCTGCGGACGACCTGATCTTCGGCTCGGACGACATCGACGAATGACCGTACTTCTGGACACCTCCGCGTTGATCGCCGTGGAGTACAGTTCGCCGGTCGTGGCGGACGACGACGAGTCGGTCATCAGTGCGGTGACGCTCGCGGAGCTGGCGTACGGCTTGGATATCGGTGACTCCATCCAGCGGGAGCACCGCCGTCGCCGTTTCGAACGCGTGCTCGCCAGACTCGAGGTGATTCCGTTCGGGGTGGAGGAGGCGAAGCTCTACGGGGTCCTCGCCACGCTGGCCCGCGAAGCCGGCCGCAATCCGAGGCCTCGTCGGCTGGATCTGCAGATCGCCGCCACGGCCGCAGCAGCCCGGCTACCGCTGGTCACCGCGAATCCGCGGGGCTTCATCGCCGTCGATCGCCTCGTGACGATCATCCCGATCGCCTGAAGCTCGACCGGGCGATCAGCTCCCGCCGGCGCCGAACGACCGCGCGACCTCGACGACGTACTCGCCGTACCCCGACCCGGCCTGTGCAGTGCCCAGGGCCAGGCACTGCGCCGCGTCGATGAACCCCATCCGCAGCGCGACCTCCTCGATGCAGGCGATCCGCACGCCTTGGCGGTTCTCCAGCACCCGCACGTACTGTCCCGCCTCGATCAGCGACTCGTGCGTGCCGGTGTCGAGCCAGGCGAAGCCGCGGCCGAGGTCGGTCAGGGTGGCGCGGCCCTGCTCCAGGTAGACCCGGTTGACGTCGGTGATCTCCAGCTCGCCGCGGGCGGAGGGGGCGATCGAGCGGGCGATGTCGACGACCTGGTCGTCGTAGACGTAGAGCCCGGTGATCGCCCGGTCCGAGCGCGGGTGTTCCGGCTTCTCCTCGATCGAGATCAGCCGCCCGTCCGCGTCCGCCTCGCCGACGCCGTAGCGCTGCGGGTCGCGGACCGGGTAGCCGAAAAGCACGCACCCGCTGCGGCCGGATCCGACGTCGTCGACGGCGGTCGCCAGCCGGGACGAGAACGACGGCCCGTGGAAGATGTTGTCGCCCAGGACGAGCACCGAGGAGTCACCGGCGACGTGCTCGGCACCGATCAGGAACGCCTCGGCCAGCCCGTTCGGCTGCGGCTGTTCGGCGTAGGTGATCTCCAGGCCGATCTCGTGGCCGTCGCCGAGCAGGCGCTCGAAGCCGGGGAGGTCGTGCGGGGTGGAGATGAGCAGGATCTCCCGGATGCCGGCGAGCATCAGCGTGCTCAGCGGGTGGTAGATCATCGGCTTGTCGTAGACCGGGAGCAGCTGCTTGGACACCGCACGGGTGATCGGGTGCAGCCGGCTTCCGGTGCCGCCGGCCAGGATGATGCCCTTCGTCATCGCGGAGCTCGCCTTGTCCGGCCGGAATCTGGGGCCAGGTAGGTCGCGAGCGAGTCGCGCCAGGCCGGCACGGTGATGCCGGCGCGGGTCAGGCGGCTCAGGTCGAGCACGCTGTTCGCCGGCCGGACGGCGGTGCCCGGGCGGTCGGCGGTGTACTCCGCGGTCGTCACCGGGCGGACGTCGGCGGGGTCGCGCCCGGCGTGGCCGAACACCTCGCGGGCGAGACCGGCCCAGCTCACCGGCTCGCCGTCACCCGTCACGTGGTAGACGCCCGGTTCGGCGCCGGCCAGGGTGATCAGCGCGGCGGCGAGGTCGGGGGCGAACGTCGGGCGGCCGATCTGGTCATCGACGACGGTCGGGGACACCCCGCGGCCGGCCAGGCCGAGCATCGTGGCGACGAAGTTGTGCCCGTCTCCGACGAGCCAGCTGGTGCGGGCCACGACGTGCCGTGGCACGGCGGCCACCGCTATCTCGCCGGCCGCCTTCGACGCGCCGTAGACCCCGGCCGGGGACAGGGGGCTGTCCTCCGGGATCGGGCCGGCGGCGGTGCCGTCGAAGACGTACTCGGTGGAGACCTGCACCAGCGTCAGCCCGTGCCGCACGGCGGCGCGGGCCAGGTTCGCCGGGCCGGTCGCGTTGGTCCGCCACGCGTCCGCCCGGTCGGTCTCGGCGCGGTCGACGGCGGTGTAGGCGGCGGCATTGAACACGGTGTCGTAACGGGTCCAGTCGAACGCGTCGACGGCGCCCGCGTCGCCGATGTCGAGCTGTTCGCGGGCGACGGCGGTCGCTTCAGGCAGGGCAGCGACCAGTGCCCGTCCGAGCTGCCCACCCGCACCGAGTACGACCGCGCGCACACCCGCTCCTCTCGTCACCACCGACGGTTCCGCGCCGACCACCGGGCGTGGCCCCGCGCAACCATGGTGTGGGCGGACTCTGACACGCTGGTCGTCGGGCTGGTGAGCCGGGCCGGGCGATCCGGGTGCGCCGGACGAGCGTGCGACGCGGCCAGGGGATCTGGTGGCACCGGTGTGTGCATTGCAAAGGGGGAGAACGATGCGGGTACTCGTGACCGGCGGTGCCGGCTTCATCGGATCGCATTTCGTGCGCTCGACGATCGGTGACGCCTTCCCGTCGCTGGCCGGCGCCGACGTCGTCGTGCTCGACGCGTTCACCTACGCCGGCACGATGACGAACCTGGAGCCGGTCGCGGGCTCGGCGCGGCTGGGCGTCGAACGCGGGGACATCCGCGACCCGCACCGGGTGGCCGAGGTGATGTCCGGGGTGGACCTGGTCGTGCACTTCGCCGCCGAGTCGCACGTGGACCGCTCGATCACCGGGGCCGCGGACTTCGTCTCCACCAACGTCGGGGGCACCCAGGTCCTGCTGCAGGCCGCGCTGGACGCCGGGGTCGCGCGGTTCGTGCACGTCTCGACCGACGAGGTCTACGGCTCCATCGCCGACGGGGCCTGGTCCGAGGATCACGTCCTCGAGCCGAACTCGCCCTACTCCGCGTCGAAAGCCGGGTCGGACCTGCTGGCGCGCTCGTATCACCGCACGTACGGCATGCACGTCTGCGTCACGCGGTGTTCGAACAACTACGGGCCGCACCAGTTCCCGGAGAAGGTCATCCCGCTGTTCGTGTCCAATCTGCTCGACGGCCGAACGGTCCCGCTCTACGGCGACGGGCTCAACGTCCGTGACTGGCTGCACGTCGACGACCACTGCCGCGCGATCGCGCTGGTCGCCGGGGGCGGGCGCGCGGGGGAGGTCTACAACATCGGCGGCGGTACCGAGCTGACCAACGTCGACCTGACGCACCGGCTGCTCGCCGCCGTCGGGGCGGACGAGTCGATGATCGATCCGGTGCCCGACCGGCTCGGGCACGACCGTCGCTACTCGGTGGACTGGAGCAAGATCCACGACGAGCTGGGCTACGCCCCGGCCACCCCGTTCGACGACGGGCTGGCGGCCACCGTGGACTGGTACCGCGAGCACCGGGCCTGGTGGGAGCCCCTCAAGGCGGGAGCCGGAGCGCAGGCGGGGGCCGGATCGTCGGCGGGGACGGGCCGGTGAAGGCGGCCGAGCTCCCGATCGCCGGAGCGTGGCTGTTCGAGCCGAGTGTCTTCCCGGACCCGCGCGGGATGTTCGTGGCGCCGTTTCAGGGTGAGCCGTTCCGGGACGTGCTGGGTTTCGACCTGACGGTCGCCCAGACCAACCACAGCGTGTCCGCCCGCGGCGTGATCCGTGGCGTGCACTTCGCCGACACCCCGCCCGGGCAGGCCAAGTACCTCTACTGCGCGAGCGGGTCGATCCTCGACGTGATCACCGACCTGCGGGTCGGGTCGCCGACGTTCGGGCGCTCGGAGGCCGTCGACCTCGACGGCGGGTCGATGCGCGCGGTGTATGTGTCCGAGGGGCTCGGGCACGCGTTCATGGCACTGTCCGACGACACGGTCGTCGCCTATCTCTGCTCGACGCCCTACAACCCCGCGGTCGAGCACGGGCTCACGCCGCTGGACCCGGAGCTGGCCCTGCCGTGGCCGTCCGGGATCGAGCCGGTGCTCTCGGACAAGGACGCCGCCGCGCCGACGCTCGCGCAGGCCCGGGCGGACGGTCTGCTGCCCGAGTGGGAGCGCTGCGCCGAGCACTACGCCCGGCTGCGCGGCTGAGCGTCGCGTCCACCGGGGAGCGCGAGGTCGAGGGCCAGCCCGCCCGCGATGAGCCGTCCCAGCACCCCGGAGGCGCCCTTGCGCGGCAGGTCCGCGATCCGCGGCGCGAGCCCGGGCAGCTGCGCGAGCCCGCCCCGGGCGACGACGTGCGCGACGTTCAGCGCCGCGAGCTGGTGGGTGTCCAGCGCGCTGTGCCCGAGGTCGGGCAGCGGCACCAGCACCGAGTCCGGCACCAGGTCGACGACCCGTTCGGCGATCGGGCGCGGCGTGCGCAGGTCGCGGTCGCCGGAGACGACGGCCGTCGGCCAGGTGAACCGGGGCAGCGCGGCGACCATGTCGACGGTGTCCCCGGCGAACGGGGGCGCGCTGCCGGCGTGCGGGGCGAACATCGCCTGCGGGTCCAGCGGCAGCCCGTCCGGGGCGTCGCCGTAGCCGAGCTCACCGTGCATGATCCCGGCGACCAGGTCGGGTTCGACCACGAAGCGCCTCCCGGACCCGGACACCTCCCCGGCCCCCAGCGCGGCCACCTGCCGCCAGGTCCGCAGGCCGCGGCCGTCCAGACGGGCCGTCAGCAGCCGTTCCAGGACCTGCGGACCGGCGAACTCGTAGACCACCTGCACGACATGGCCGGCCTCGGTAGCCGACACCGGATCGGCGTCGAGGAGCTCGCGGAACAGGACGGCGGCCCGGCCGGTGCTCCGGTGGAGCAGGGCGCGGCGGTGCTCGCGGACCACCGCCACGTCGCCGGCCGCGGAGAGCATGGGCGAGTCGAGCACCATCGCGGCGACCCGATCCGGATGCCGCGTCCCGAACACCTCCACCAGGTGGGTCCCGTAGGAGGTGCCGTAGAGCACCGCCCGGTCGACGCCCACGGCGTCGAGCACGGCGGCGAGATCGTCGGCCGCCGCCGCGACGGTCACGTCGCCGACCGCCAGATCGGCCCCGGTGGTGTCGCGACGGGACAGTCCGACGCCGCGGTGCTCCATCATGATCACGTCGAGGCCACGGCGGGCCGCACGGCGCCGCAGCCCGCGGTAGGGCAGGACCGAACACAGACCCGGCCCGCCGGGCACCAGGACGATCGGCGTCCCGTCCCCGGGCCGCGGGCGCACGTACCCGACGTCGAGCTCACCGCCGCCGATCCCGCCGTCGACCCGACCAGTGCCCCGCGGCCGTCGCACCCGTCCTCCGGACTCCGTCCGCAACGTCCGCTCCGCCCACGCCTGCGACTGCTGTTCCCCCATACCCGGACCACGAACGCGGCCCGCCGTGAGTTCCCGGACGGGCGAGTGCGGTGCGGCGCCTCGTCGATCACTGGACCGCTGGTCGCACGCCCAGAGCCGGATCGATGCGTCGCCGCCACCCCGGAGCGCTCGCCCCTGCCATCATGGGGCCATGTCCGGTCCTTCGGCTGCGGTCGCCCGGTTGCGAGCCCTCGCTGATTCGGGAGGGCTCGACGATCTGTGCCGGCAGTATCGCGTGAGGGTCCTGACGGTTTTCGGGAGCGCTGCACGAGGCGAGGCCGTGCCGCGCGACCTGGACGTCGGCGTGTTGACCGAGGTCGGACATGCCGCTCTACATCCTGGATTCGGCGTCGCGCTGGCCGACCTGGCGGAGATCGGCGAGGTGGATCTGGTGCACCTCGACCGCGGGGGCCCAGTCATCCGGGAGCGGGCACTGGTCGGGGCAGTCGCCCTGTACGAGAGCGAGCCGGCCGCGTTCGCCAACGCACAGATGGCCGCGATCGCCGAACGGGTCGAGACCGACCCGATGCGCCGCCTGAACCTGGACCTGATGGCCGGATGAACCCACGGCGTCTGGACTGGCGCGCTGTCGAGTCCCGGCTGGTCAGGATCGGGGAACTGCTCGATACGCTGCACGAGCGAGGCGAGATCGACGGGCAACGCCTCGGTGACGACGAGCTGCTCGCCCTGGCCGTCGAGCGCATCCTGACTCTCGTCGTCGACCTGGCATTTTCGGTGAACAGCCATGTTGCTGTCGCCGAGCTCGGGCGCGCCCCCGACTCCTATGCAGCGTCGTTCCCGATGGCCGCCGACGCCGGTCTGATCACATCGGAACTCGCCGCCGCGCTCCGGCCGTCCGCCGGGACCAGGAACGTGCTCGTCCACGGATACCTGGATATCGATCACGCCCAGGTCGCGGCCGCCATCCCGCTCGCGCTGCGCGACTACCGGGAGTACATACACCAGGCGGCGCGGTGGATGCGGGACCGGTCAGGGTAGACGGCCACCGCGCTGAGGGTGCCGGCGTTGACCGTCAGCGCCGCCGGACTGGACCGGTGCGGCCCGGCGTCGTGCGACGGCGCTACGGTCCGGGTATGACTGCCCCGTGACCTCCCACCCCGTGCTGCCCGGGTCCGACGGCGAGAACTTCGCGTCGCTGTCCCGCGCGGCCACACCGCGGTCCGAGCGCTACCGGATCGGGCGGAAGCTGCGTAAGACGGCCCCACGCACGTCGCTGGAGAGCTGGTCGCAGGCGCTGCGCCGGATCGACCCGATCGATCTGGTGGTCGCCACGAACGCGGGCCGGGTGCCGGGTCTGGTCCCGGTGCGGATCGAGCGGATGAGCGCGTCGCCGCACGCGTTCCTGCGCGGTGCCGCGGCGATCCACGCGGCCGACTTCGCCGTGCTGCCCTCCACCGGCATCCACCCGGTGATCTGCGGCGACGCGCACCTGGGCAACTTCGGCTTCTACGCATCGCCCGAGCGCGAGCTGGTGTTCGACCTCAACGACTTCGACGAGGCGCACCCCGGCGCGTGGGAGTGGGACCTGCGCCGGCTCGTCGCCAGCACCTGGGTGGCCGGGCGGGACAACGACGCGACCGAGGACCAGTGCGCCCACGCCGTCGCGCGGTGCGTCGATGCCTACCGCCGCCACATCGCCCGGCTGGCCGAGGCACCGTTGTTGGAGCGTTCGTTCGAGCGCCTCGACGCCGAACGGCTGCACAGGGGCGCCCGGCACAAGAAGTCCCGCAGAGCCGTGGCGAACGCGGCCAAGCGCGCCCGGACCCGCACCAGCGACCGCGCGCTGCCCCGCTTCGCGACCTCCGACGGCGGTGCGCGGCGGATCGTCGTCGAGCCGCCGCTGATCACCCGCCCGGATGGCGAGCAACGCGAGCGGATCATGGTCGCGCTCGACGACTACCTGGCCACGTTGCCGCCGGACTGGGCCCGGATCCTCGGCGGGTACCACGCCGTCGACGTCGCCCACAAGGTCGTCGGAGTCGGCTCGGTCGGGCTGCGCGCCTACCTGGCGCTGTGCGAGGGCTCCGGCCCCGACGACGTGCTGTTCCTGCAGCTCAAGCAGGCGCGGCGGTCGGTCGTCGCGCCGTTCGTGCACGGCAACGAGGCATGGCACGACCACCAGGGACAGCGGGTCGTGGAGTATCAGCAGGCGCTGCAGACCGTCTCCGACCCGCTGCTCGGCTGGACCACGGTCAACGGCCGCCAGTACTACGTCCGTCAGTTCCGCGACATGACGGGCGCGATCGTGCCCGACAAGCTGGACGCGCCCGCCCTGGCCGACTACGCCGACATCTGCGGCAAGCTGCTCGCCAAGGGTCACGCCCGCACCTCCGGCGCCTCCATGATCGCCGGTTACCTGGGCAAGGGCGGCAAGGTGTCCG
>JAKDNL010000285.1 GCA_030451825.1 Pseudonocardia sp.
TCGGCCCCGGATCGCTCGAGACGGTCCCCACGGAGGTCTCCCGCCTCGGACCCAGCCGGGTGCTCGTGCTGGCCCCACCCGACCTCGCCGACGCCGGTGACCGGCTGGGGAAGGTGCTCGGGGCGCTCGCCGTCGCACGGTTCGACGGCGCGGCGATGCACACGCCCGTCGAGGTCACCGATGAGGCCGAGGCGGTCCTGCGGAGAGCCGCGGCGGACTGCGTCGTCGCGGTCGGCGGCGGATCGACCACCGGTCTGTCGAAGGCACTCGCCGCCCGGACCGGCGTGGACCAGATCGTCGTACCCACGACCTACGCCGGCTCCGAGGTGACCCCGGTCCTGGGGGAGACGGCGAACGGGACCAAGACGACTCGCTCGTCGCCGGAGATCCTGCCCGAGGTCGTCGTCTACGACGTCGAGCTGTCGGCCGGGTTGCCCGCTCCGATCGCGGTGACGAGCGCGGTCAACGCCCTGGCCACGCCGTCGAGGCCCTCTACTCACCCGACGCGAACCCGGTGGTCGACTCGCTCGCCCTCGACGCCGTCCGGCGCCTGTCCACCGGGTTGCGGCGGCTCGGGGACGGCACCGACGATGCGACCACCCGCACCGACCTGCTGCACGGGGCCTGGCTGGCCGGGACCTGCCTCGGCGCGGTCGGGATGAGCCTGCACCACAAGCTGTGCCACACCCTCGGAGGCAGCTTCGACCTCCCGCACGCCGCCACGCACACGGTCGTGCTCCCGCACGCCATGGCCTACAACGCGGCAGCCGCGCCGGAGGCGATGCGCCGGATCGCCGACGCGCTCGACGTCGCGGACGCGCCCTCCGGGCTACACGATCTGATCTCCCGAGCCGGCGGGCCGCTCGCGCTGCGCGATCTCGGTCTCGGCGAGTCCGACATCGCCGCCGTGGCCCGCAAGGCCGTCGAGAAGCCCTACCCCAACCCGGCCGCGCTGACCCGCGAGGGCATCGAGGACCTGCTGCGGGCGGCGTGGGCGGGGGAGCGCCCGCAGGCTCCCGCGTCGGCGACGCCCGGGCGGATCACCGAGCAGGTCGTCGCCTCGTTCGCCGGTACCCCGGACGTCCGGCTCCGCCGGCTGCTCACCGATCTCGTGCCGCGGCTGCACGCCTTCGCGGTCGAGAACGACCTGACCCAGGCCGAGTGGCAGACCGGCATGGACTTCCTCACCCGGGCCGGACAGATCTCGAACGCCGGCCGCCAGGAGTTCGTCCTGCTCTCGGACACGATCGGACTGTCGAGCGTGGTCGACCTGCTCACCAACTCGCGGACGCCCGACAGCACACCGTCCGCCGTCCTCGGACCGTTCTACGTCGAGGGCCCGCCCGAGCTGGACCAGGGCGCCGACATCGCCCGGGGCCTGGCCGGGACCCCGCTGTACGTCGACGTCGCGGTCACCGGGACGGACGGATCACCGATCGCCGACGCGGTCGTCGACGTCTGGCAGTCGAACGACGACGGCTTCTACGACGTGCAGCTGCCGGACCTCGACGGGCCGGTACTGCGCGGCCGCCTGCGGACCGACACCGAGGGGCGCCTGCGGTTCTGGTCGATTCTGCCCTGCGAGTACCCGATCCCGGACGACGGACCGGTCGGCTCGATGCTCGCCGCGACCGGGCGGCACCCGTACCGCGCGCCGCACCTGCATTTCATGATCGGCGCGACCGGGTACACACAGCTCATCACCCAGCTCTTCGTGCAGGGCGGCGAGTACCTCGACTCCGACGCGGTGTTCGGCGTCAAGGATGACCTGATCGTCGACTTCGCCGAGAGGAGCGGGCCGACCCCCGACAGCCGGGCTGTCGATGGGCCGTGGCGATCGGTCGAGTTCACATTCCGCCTCGCCGGTGGTGGGGAATGAGGTATGAGACCGGAGGCGGCGTCGCCCATCCGACGTGGCCGCAGGATCCTAGTCAGACGGAGCTCATGGACGTCGTCCGTCGCCGCCGTCGTCGAACTCGCCGAGGGCGCCTCCGGAGACGTCGAGACCTGTGGCCCGACCTCGTCCCCTCCCGCGACATTCGCGCCGCATGGGAGCCCGTGGTCGCGTACGCCTCCACCTCCGCCGCGTGATGGAGCCATCCGAGGCAGGCCTGACACCGTTCAACTCGCGGTGGCCGAACGCCGTCGACGTAGGTGAGAACGTCGTCCTCGGGTTCCTTTCGGAGGACGATTTCGTAGACGCGGGCGCGTTGTCTGCGATCGCGCAGGTCGAAGACACGGCCTGGTTCGGACCAGTTCAGATGCAGCGGAAGGGTGACGGTCGCGAATGCCTGGGCCGGGTCGAGACGTGGCAGGTGGGACGGAACGAGCACGGTGCGGCCGTGTCCGGAAGGCAGCTCGGTGAACGTGATTCTGGGCGTGGCGACCAGCTCGTAGCCCGCGACGGCCAGAATCCTGGCGGCGGTCGCCAGGGTGGGGGAGCGATGTCCGTGCTCGTAGGACGACAAGGTCGGCCTGGACGTGCCGGCTCTTGCGGCGAGTTCGTCTTGGCTCAGTCCGGCCGCTCGGCGGCTCGTGGCCAGCAAGTGTCCGGAATCCATGCGACCTCCTAGGTATCTGATCGGATACGGTCGACTGGATGCCCGCTGGTCCGACGACGAAGGGGGGCCCGTGCTCAGGCGCGGGCTCGCCGGCGCGACCTCCCGGACTCGTGACGTTCATGCTTGGCACGCGCGGCACGCGTGTGCCTTCACCTGTGGTGGGGTAGCGGTACAGGGGGTTGTCCGGGGGTGCAGTTCGTAACTGGGCTGGGGCCGCGGACCTCGACGTTGATCGCGGCGAGGTAGCTCCCGGCGGTGGTGCGTAGCCAGCTGGAGCTGCGCTCGTCGGCGTCGTTGGAGGTCAGGTAGCCGATCTCGCCGCACTGGATCTGGACTTCGTCGCCGGTGGGTAGTCGCCCGACCGCGGCTCCGGCGGTGATGGAGGGTGCGGAGCGGAGTGTGACGCCCGTCGGGGCCACGTCGGTGCGGGCGGTGGCGGTCCACGGACCGGCCGGGACAGCGGCCGGCGGCGGCTGCTGCACCGGAACCGAAATCGGAACCGGGGCCGGCGTGTGCGGTCGCGACAGCGCCCAGCCGGCGGCGCCGATGGCCCCGAGCAGGACGGCCACCACCGCCGCCGTTATCACGGTGCGCCACCGCGGCCGGCCGTGACGTGCGTTGGGGGCCGGCGGCTCCGGCCCCGGCGTGGCAACGGCTCTGGGCTCGTCCAGCGCGCGTGCGGTGCCGGCCGTGGAGATGCCGGCCGTGGTCGTCTCGTCGTCCGGGTCGCACGGCCGTGGAGCGGTGGATCTTGCCGTCGAAGCCCTCGGCCGGTCACTTCGTATGGCCGCGGCAAGCGCATCGGCCTGCTCAGCGTCAGGGCCGAACATCACCGGGTAGCGCTCGGCGAGTGCGCGATAAAGATTCTCGGCTCCCTCGGCCGCGGTCCGGGCCTCCTCCCGTCGACCCTGCTCGCGCTGTCGGATGGCGAGGTTGTTCAGCCGCATCGCCTCCGCAGCCTCGGCCAAGGTATCGCCCTGGTCCTCGGCCATGGACCGCTCCTCCCGAGACGCCCTCGCGAGATTCTCGCAGTACGTAGCGTCTCGGTTACACCGCCGACAGGCCAGTCTCTGTCAAGAGAACCGTCGATCTCCGCCCGCGAGACGGCCCGGCACTCTGCTGCGGGACCCTGCCCGGCTCCCTCCCGGTCAGGTGCTTGACCTGCCGCTGGGGGAGTCCTCGACCGCCTTTGCGCTGACTTCTGAATAAGTTCGTACTGGAGTCGTGACGACCGGGGTGCAGCGGAACGAGTTGCAGCGTGATCCCAAGGGAGTGGCTGCACTTGAGCGCGGCCCGGGGGCTGAGGAAAGCGCCGGCACTTGACCGTCGAGGACTGCGCGGCCAGGACGAGACCGGCCGGGCCGGAGCCGATCGGTCGCGGGTCTCAGCGTCGACGAGGTCGCGGCGGCCGCGGCCGCGAACGCGTCCTCGGCCGCCGTCGCCCCGCGCAACGAGGACTCGGCCTCGGTCGCCCGGACCGGGGTCAGTCCGACCCCGGAGACCGCGATCCGGGCCTCGACGACGGTGTCCCCGTCGAGCCGGACGTGCACCGCGACACCGGCCATCGCGAAGTCACCGTGCCTGCGGGCGACCTCGGCGAACGCCGACCCCGAGCCCGGACCGTCGACCGGGAAGCGGATGCCGGTCAGGACCTCCTCCTCGGCCAGAGCGGTGGTCAGGAATCCGTCGAAGAACTCCGTCGCCGGGATCACCCGCCCACCCGCCGGGCCCTGCGCCACCATCTCGGCGTCCAGGCACAACGCGACCGCGGGCATCTCCGCTGCCGGATCGGCGTGCGCGATGCTTCCGCCCACGGTCCCGCGGTTGCGGATCGCAGGGTGCCCGACGTTGCCGAGCGCCTCGACCACGAGCGGCACGGCCGCCGACACCTCGGCGGAGCGCTCCACCGTGCGCTGGCGGCACATCGCTCCCAGAGTCAGGGTGTCGCCCTCGCACCGGATGTCCGCCATCCCGTCGACCCCGTTCAGGTCGACGACGTGCAACGCCTTCCTGACCGTGATGATCGCGAACACGGTCGCCTGCGCCGCCGTTCTCCTCGGCGGCCGGATGGCGGACCGGATCGGCCGTCGAAAGGTGCTGCTGTACGGGTCGGGCGTGTGCCTGGCAACCTCGCTGGTGTACTTCTTGCTGGTTCACACGGGCAACTTCGTTGTCGCGTTGCTGGTGGCGACCCTGGCGGTGGCCGGTGCCCAGTTCGGCAACGGCGCGCAGCCGACGCTGTTCGCCGAGGCGTTCCCGACCCATCTCCGGTCCAGATCAACCTGTCCTCCATGCGGGACGGGCTCTCCCTCGAGGGGCAGGTGCAGAGCTACCGGTGAGCGCTGCTCCGCCCGGGGCCGTTGGCGTGCCTGTCGGCCGGTCAGCGGCGGGAACCGTTCTCGGACCCGCCGCGGTCGTCCGCCGACGGGAGGAGGTCCCGTTCGATCGCCCGGGCGGCGCCGGCCAGAGCCGACACCAGGTCGGGAAGCATCCGGCGGTGGTAGCGCGCGGTCGGCAGAGCCAGCGAGAGCGCCGCGGCCGGAGTGTCGCCGGGGCTGCCCACCGCGTGCCCGATCGCGGTGAGCCCAGCCTCGGTGGCCTGGTCGTTGACCGCGAACCCACGGCGTCGCGTCTGACGGACGATCCGCTCCACGAGCTCGAGCGGGACGCCGGTCTGGGCCTCGTCGGCGTAGCGGGCCTCGAGCTCGGCGCGGCTGAGCCGGGCCAGGATCGCGCGCCCGCCGGACACGAGGTGTGCCGGGAGGAGTCGCCCCTCCCGGTCACCGACGCGAAGGATGTGGTCGCACTCGACGGTGGCTACCATCTGGATCTGCGCGCCGCGCAGGACCATCACGTTGGCCGTCTCATTCGTCCGCCCGACGAGGGTGCGCAGGTGGGGCAGTGCGATGGTCCGCAGGTTCTTCACGGGCTCGACACCATTCAACGAGCGCAGAATGGGGCCTGCGGCGTAGCGACGGTCCTCGCCCTGTTCGGCGAAGTCCCGATAGACGAGCGTCGTGAACAGCCGGTGCGCGGTCGACCGGGCGACCCCGAGTCGCGCCGCCGCGTCCGTCACACCCAGCGGCCCCTCCTGTTGCAGCAGGATGGCCAGCCTCAGCGCATGGTCGACCGAGTCGATGCTGTACTTCGGCTTGTTCTTCACACAAGAAACATACATGCCGCTCTGGGGAACAGCATGATCGTATCTGCAGAGGGTGGCGATCATCCGTAATCCTGATCGCCACTTCGGTTCTGCATCGAAGAACGGTGCCCGCCGTCGCGCGGAACGTGATGACGGTCGAACCTGCCGGCCGATGGGCCGGCCCGTGTCGGGTCTCGAGGAGGGGATCCAGAGGATGTCGAACCAGGTCGATGCCGGCGCGCCTCGTGCCGTCGATGTGCTCGTCGTGGGGGCGGGGATCGGCGGGCTCAGCGCCGTCGCCACCGCGGCGCGCGCCGGCGCGGTCGTGGCCGTCGTCGAGAAGCTGCCCGCGATGGGTGGCTCGGCCGCACTGTCGGCAGGGATGTTCTGGACCGCGCCGGACCACACCTCGCTGAAGCGCCGGATCCCGCTTGGCAACCACGCGCTCGGAACCCGCATGGTCGACGGCTACGACGAGGCGCTGGCCGAGATCAAGGAGATCGGCGTCCGGGTCGCCGACGAGCCCACGGCCAACGTGATGACGTTCGGTCGCGGCTACTCGATCGACATCGCCGCGCTGCTCTCGACGTGCGCCGAGACCGTCACGCGGGCCGGCGGATACGTCCTCGTCGAGCACTCGCTGCGCCGCCTTCTGACCGACGGCGGGCGCGTCCGCGGCGCCGAAGTGCGGCGCGGCGACGGCAGCCTGCTGATCATCGAGGCCCCCGCCGTCGTGCTGGCCACCGGCGGGTTCCAGGGCGCCCGCGACCAGCTCACCCAGTACCTCGGCCGCAACGCCGACCATCTGATCCTGCGGAGCAACCCCGGTAGCGTCGGCGACGGATTGCGGACGGCCCGGGCGGCCGGCGCAGGCGGAACGACGGCCATGCACAGCTTCTACGGCCACCGTCTGCCGTTCCCGATGGACCGCTTCGAGTCCGAGGACTACCTGCCGCTGACCCAGTACCACTCCAGCCACTCGGTGCTGGTCGACCAGGACGGCCGGCGCTTCGTCGACGAGTCGCTCGGGGACGAGATCGCCAACCAGGCGCTGCTCGACCGGCCCGAGGCTCGCGGGGTGCTGATCTTCGACACCGAGGTCCGCCGGACCCACGGCGCCGCGGCCCCGTTCCCGGGGGTCGCCGCGATCGACCGCTTCGAGGCAGCCTGCGCGAACGGGGCGCGGACCGCGACCGCGTCGACGCTGGACGAGCTCGCCGACGTCGTCGCCGGCTGGGGAATCGACTCCGAGGAGCTCCACCGGACGCTGGCGACGTATGCCGCGGCCGCATCCGAGAAGTCCCCGCGGGCCGGGGGCGTCGCCATGCCGGCCGCGCCGAACGTGCCCACGGAGGCGCCGTTCCACGCCGTCGAGGTCCGCCCGTCGATCACCTTCACCTTCGGCGGCCTGCCGATCACGTCGTCCGGGCAGGTTCTCGACGCCGACGGCGTGCCGGTACCCGGCCTCTTCGCCGCCGGCGTGGACGTCGGCGGGATCTCCAACGGCGGCTACGCCGGTGGGCTCGCGCCGTCCTACATCACCGGTCGTTGGGCCGGCGCCGCCGCGACCGCCGAGAGGGAGAACCGATGAAGATCACCCCGCAGTTCGTGGAGGAAGCCGACGTCGTCGTCGTGGGCGGCGGGATCGCCGGCTACTGCCCCGCGCTCAGCGCGGCCGAGGCCGGTGCCGAGGTGGTGCTACAAGGTCCCGCTGGGCCGCTTCGCCCGCCCGGAGGAGGTCGTTGGTGCGATCGAGTTCCTGGTGGGGCCGCAGGCCAGCTACATCACTGGGGCCAGCATCGACATCAACGGGGGCTGGGTGACCTGCTGAGCGTCGGCGGTTCGCCGGTGCGCTCGTACTCCGCCAGCAGGTCGATCCGGCGCTGGTGGCGGCCGCCCTCGAACTCCGTGGTGAGGAAGGCGTCCACGATGCGCTCGACCTCCTCGACCGGGTGCATCCGGGCGCCGACCCCGGCCAGCAGCGCGTTGTTGTGCCGGCGGGCCAGCCGGGCGGTGTCGACGTTCCACGTCAGTGCGGCGCGGGCGCCGGGCACCTTGTTCGCGGCGATCTGTTCCCCGTTCCCGGAACCGCCGATGACGAGACCGAGACTGCCCTCGTCGGCGACCACGCGCCGCGCCGCTTCGACGCAGAACGGCGGGTAGTCGTCGTCCGCGTCGTACGCATGGGGGCCGACATCGGTCACCTCGTAGCCGAGGTCGGCAAGCCGCTTGACAAGATGGTCCTTGAGTTCGAGCCCTGCGTGATCGGAGCCGAGGTAGATTCGCACAACGGTAGTCTATGCACGGCAGATTCGGTCGGCGGACATCGGAAATCGTTATAGCCGCGCCGGATGTCCTTATGGGGTCGTCACCCGGTCGGCGTCGCCGACGGCGCCCGAGTGGGCGCAAGGCACGGTCGGGGTCGGGGTGTGTTGCGGGCCGTCGGTGCACGCGTCCGCCCCACTCATGGACTCCGGAGCCCCGTTCGGCACCGATCGCAGGCCACTGGTTCGAGGTCTGTTGCAACGGCTCCATTAACTCGCGGAGGATCTTCCGTGACCGCGGAAAGTCGTGACGTTGTCCTCGGGTTTGCGCGGATCACGACATCGAGGAGGAAGAAATGAACTGGGAAACTCCGGAGTACACGATCGTCGAGGTGTGCGCTGAGGCCACCGGGTACTTCCACCGGGGCTGACGGGCCGTTCTCCAGGCTCGTTCTGCTCGTCCGAGTCGACGCAAGGCGCCGGCCATGCGTAGACTACCCGGGCGGTAGCGATTAGAGTGGTGCAG
>JAKDNL010000891.1 GCA_030451825.1 Pseudonocardia sp.
CGACATATCTGGGGTGAGGGTGCGGTTGGCGCCGATCATGGCCGCTCACCCCGTGGCGCGGCGCGCAGCTCGGCCAACATCCGTGGGCGGTCCCGGCCGGGGCGGTCCGCCCCGGCCCACGGACCGGCCAGCTCCGGACCGACCGGGACCAGGACGTCGTGGCGCTCCCGCCACCGACACCAGGCTCGCGCCGGCGAGCGTCGTCACCCGGGTGCCCATGGCCGAGGGGGCAGTGGCCGAGGGGGCAGCGGCCGAGGAGGTAGGGACAGGGGTCGCGTGGGCGGAGGAAGGGCCGGTGCAGGCTGCGCTGGTCATGGCAGTGATGCTGCGCCCGTCGCGATCCCGCCAGAAGTGGCAGGAGAGCCATGGACGTGCAATTTCCTGCCACGTACCGTCGACCCGTGCTGCGAAGCGTCTCCGCCCTCGTCCTGCCCCAGCTCGCGTTGTTCGAGTTCGGCGTGATCACCGAGGTCTTCGGGCTCGACCGCTCCGACGACGGGCTGCCGGTGTTCGACTTCAAGGTCTGCGGGCCACAGGCCGGTGTGCCGCTGGAGACGACGTCCGGGGCCCAGATCGTGCCCCGGTACGGGCTGGAGGGGCTGGCCGGCGCGGACCTGGTCGCGGTCGGTGCCACCCACCTGCGGGAGTACCCGCCGGAGGCGCTCGAGGCACTGCGTGCGGCGATCCGGGGTGGGGCCACGGTGCTTTCGGTGTGTACGGGCGTGTTCGTTCTCGGCGCCGCCGGCCTGCTCGAGGGGCGGCGCTGCACCGCGCACTGGCACAGTGCCGACGAGCTGCGCCGCCGGCACCCGGACACGACGGTCGAGGAGGACCGGCTCTTCGTCGACGACGGCAACCTGGTCACCAGCGCGGGCACCGCCGCCGGCATCGACGCCTGCCTGCACCTGGTGCGCCGCGAGCTGGGCAGCGCCGTGGTCAACGGCATCGCCCGCCGGATGGTGGTCCCGCCGCAGCGCGAGGGCGGGCAGCGCCAGTTCATCGAGCAGCCGGTGCCGGAGTGCACGTCGGACTCGCTGTCCCGGGTGCTGGATTGGATGACCGAGAACCTGCAGGTCGAGCACACGGTCGCCGCGCTGGCCCGGCGCGCGGCGATGTCCGAGCGCACGTTCGCGCGCCGGTTCACCGCCGAGACCGGGACGACGCCGCACCGCTGGCTCTCCCGCCAGCGCGTCCTGCACGCCCAGCACCTGCTGGAGGAGACCGACCTCGGGATGGACGCGGTCGCGCACCGCGCGGGGTTCGGCGGCGCGGCGCTGCTGCGTCACCACTTCCGTCGCGCCGTGGGCGTCTCCCCGGCCGACTACCGGACGACGTTCCGCTGCCCGGACGGTACTGCCGTCCCGGCGTGAGGGAGAGCACAGCGCCCGATGGATCGCGTGCGGGGGTCGTGGCGGACGATGATCCGATGGCCGCCACCACCGACCAGGACAGCTCCCACCGCCCCTCGGTCTCGGACCGGATGCGGCACGCACCGGTGGAGAGCGGGCTGGGTATGCGGGTCCGCGTCGACGGCGACGGAATCGTCCTGCGCGCCCCGCTGACCGCCGGCACGCGGGACGCCACCGGACGGGTCGCGCCGCTGCTGGTGGCGATGCTGGCCGACTCCGGGATCGGCTACCTGGTGTTCTCGGCCGCGAAGCTCCCGGCCGGAGCGCCGACCGCCGACCTGCGGATCGACCAGGTCGGACCGGCCTCCCCGGAGGCGACGGCGGTGACCGCCGAGCTGACGCTGCTGCACCTCGACGACCGGGTCGGTATCGGGCGGGCCGAGGTGCGCGACGACGCCGGCACCCTGGTCGCACACGCGGTGGCCACGATGGCGCTGACCGGGCCGGACCGTCCGGACGGGCTGGCCGCCGCGCCGCCGGCGGGAGACGCCGCCAGCCCCACCGA
>JAKDNL010000286.1 GCA_030451825.1 Pseudonocardia sp.
GGGCGTGTATACGGGGGCCGGGGCCGCTTTAGCGCCGCACGACCGGATCCGGGGCGACGCCCTGGTCGCGGGCGAAGAACCGGCGCAGCACCAGGTACTCGACGGCGATCACCGCCAGCCACGGCAGCGCCATCAGCCCGGCGAAGGAGAGGAACGTCAGCCCGGAGGCGGAGAACGCGAGCAGGTTGGTCAGGTTCGACACCGGCAGCAGCCCGGACGCGGAGTTCGACAGGTGCGCGCAGGCGTAGCTGTACGGCCGCGCCGGGAACCGCAGGCGCGCGGCGGTGAGCAGCACGACCGGCGTCAGCAGCACGACGGTCGCGTCGAGGCTGAGCACGGCGGTTGTCCCGGCGGCGGTGACGAACACCAGCCCGAGCAGCCGTTGCGGGCGCCCGCGTGACGCCCCGGTCAGCCGCCCGCCGAGCCAGCCGAACACGCCCTCGACGTCGGCCAGGTGCCCGAGCAACAGGATCGCGGCCAGGAACCCGACGGTCGGGCCGAGCTCGAGGACCTCCTGCCACGCGACGGCCGGGGAGATCAGCCCGGTGACGACGGCGATCGCCGCCGCGGGCACCGCCGTCACCGCCTCGGGGAGACCGAACGGACGCAGCGTCGCCGCGACGAGCACCACCGCGAGCAGCGCGACGGCTGCCAGCAGCGGGATCATTCGAGGAACAGGTAGATGCCGACCGCGAGACCCAGCACGACGACGGCCCAGCGCAGCGCGGACTCCGGCATCCGCTGAGCGATCTTCGCCCCGGCCAGCCCGCCGACCAGGGTCGTCGGCGCGAGCAGGGCGACCGCCAGCCAGTCCACCGGCGCCCCGATCGTGAAGACGACGACGGTGATCGACGCGACGGCCAGGGACAGGACGCCCTTGAGCGCGTTGAGCCGGCGCAGCGGGTCGTGCGCGAACAGGCTCAGCGTGGAGATCAGGATGACGCCGAGCGCGCCACCGAAGTAGCCGCCGTAGATCGCGGCCAGGAACACCGCCGTCAGCAGGACCGGTATCCGGTCGCGCGCCTCACCACCGCCCGGCGTGCCGATCCTGCTCTTGATCCATGGCCCGACGGCCATCGTGAGGCTGGCGAGGATGACCAGCACAGGGACGATCGCGTCGAACACCTGGGCGGGCAGGACCAGCAGCAGCACCGACCCGATCCCGGACCCGAGGACCGCGACGATCGACGTCAACAGGATCCGTCGCCCCTGCCCGGGCAGGTCATCGCGCGCGCCGATCACGAGGCCGACGTAGCCCGGCCACTGCGCCACCGAGTTCGTGACGTTCGCCGCCAGCGGCGGGAAGCCGACCGCGAGCAACGCCGGGAACACCAGCAACGACCCCCCACCCGCGATCGCGTTGATCGCCCCGGCGAACAGGCCGGCGACGAGCAGGAACGCCACCGCCCACGGCCGCGACATGTCGATCACGACAGGACCCTAACCCCGCCGCGGCCGCCCCACCCGGCCCGCCGCTGACGCGGTGCGCACCGGTGTGGCGCGGGACGGTGCCGTTTGGCGGGGGCCGGGAGCGGACAGTCCCGGAGCATGACCCGAACCGAGCTACCCGCCGTGACGCTCCCGGGCGGCGAGCAGATCGTCGCGTTGGGGCAGGGCACCTGGGGGATGGCCGAGGACCCGACCCGCCGCGCCGACGAGATCGCCACCCTGAACCGCGGGCTCGACCTGGGCATGACCGTCGTGGACACGGCCGAGATGTACGCTGCCGGCGGCGCCCAGGAGCTGGTGGGTGAGGCTATCGCCGGTCGACGGGACGAGGTGTTCCTGGTCGACAAGGTGCTGCCGAGCGACGCGTCTCGACGCGGAACGGTCGACGCCGCGGAACGCGCGCTGGGCCGGCTGGGCACCGACCGGATCGACCTCTACCTGCTGCACTGGCGCGGCCGGCACCCGCTCGCCGAGACCGTCGAGGCGTTCCGGGAGCTGCGCGAGCGGGGCACGATCAGGTATTGGGGCGTCAGCAACCTCGACGTCGACGACCTGGACGAGCTGGTCGCGCTCGACGGCGGGGACGGTCTCGTCACCGATCAGGTCCTCTACAACCCGACCCGCCGCGGCCCGGAGTGGGATCTGTTGCCGTGGCTGCGCGAGCGGGGTCTGCCGATCATGGCGTACTCGCCGATCGAGCAGGGACGCCTGCTCGGCCACCCGGCACTGGACGCGGTCGCCGCCGAGCACGGCGCCACCGCTGCCCAGGTCGCGCTGGCCTGGGTGCTCGGCGCCGGTGACGTCCTGGCGATCCCGAAGGCGAGCAGCATCGCGCACGTCGATGAGAACCGGGACGCGGTCGGGGTGCAGCTCACCGACGCGCGGCGTGCCGAACTGGACCGGGCGTTCCCGCCGCCGGAGCGCAAGCAGGCCCTGGAGATCCTCTGACCACACCGGCTTCGCTACACTGCGCGTGCGGACGAGTCGGTCGGGCGACCGCGTCGGGGCCTCCGGGCCTCGTCGAGGAAAGTCCGGACTCCACAGGGCAGGGTGGTTGTCAACGGCAACCCGGGGTGACCCGCGGGATAGTGCCACAGAGAACAGACCGCCTCCGGAGCGATCCGGGGGTAAGGGTGAAACGGTGGTGTAAGAGACCACCAGCACCCCGGGTGACCGGGGTGGCTAGGTAAACCCCACCCGGAGCAAGGCCAAGAAGGCCACGCGTGAGCGTGGTTGCGCAGGTGTTCGAGGGTTGCCCGCCCGAGCTTGCGGGTAGGCCGCTGGAGCCTGCCGGTGACGGCAGGCCGAGATGGATGGTCGCCGAACGGAGCACCGCGAGGTGCCCGGGAACAGGATCCGGCTTACAGACCGGCTCGTCCGCCCCGCACTCCGGCATCAGGCACGGGGGGAGCGGGGCACCGGCGCCGCACGGCGTAGCGCCGACGCCGGCGCTCCCACGCGCGATGGTGCGTGCGGTCAGGAGGCGGTGAGGTCCGCCCCGGAGAGGCCGTTCGGGGTCGCCCAGGCGGATCATGATCCGGACTTCGCGACGGTCGCAGCACGTGCACGTGAAGGATCGGACGACGGCGACGGTGCTGGGATGGTCCATCGGGGCTCCTCATGTCCGGAGGTGGGCCGTCCGGTCCAGGAGCGTCGTTGCTGCCCGAGGACAGCGTCGTGCGACTATCCACCCCTCGAGGCCCCGCGTACATCGACAGCGACGCAGCTCACGCCGCGCTCACCCGGGCCGGAGCGGCGGCACGACAGCCGTGCCGCCGCTGCCGGGCATCAGGCGAGCGAGCGGGCGAAGCCGGCGACGTCGCGGACGGCGTTGGCGTAGACGTCGGGCATCGCGGTGCGGAACAGGATCTCCCCGACATGGCAGAGCCCCAGGTTGACCTTCCCGACGGAGTCGACCCCGGCGGCGAGCAGCATCCGGTGATAGCTCAGGCCCTCGTCGCGCAGCGGGTCCACCTCGTTCACCGAGATCACGTGCGGCGGTAGTCCCTGCAGGTCGGCGGTGGTGGCGCGGTAGGGCCAGCAGGTCGGGTCGTCGAGGTTGGCCCGGCCCGGGTCGTAGACCTCGGCCAGGAGCGGGAACAGGCTCCGGTTGAGCCAGTACCCGTCGTTCTCCTGCAGCGACGGCAGTTCCGGCGGCGCCTCGGTCCAGGTGCCGAAGATGTAGGGGCACTGCGCGTAGACGCCGGAGATCGCGTCCAGCCAGCCCTCCCGCTTGGCCTTGACCGCCAGCGCGACCGCCAGGTTGGCGCCACCGGAGTCGCCGGTGACCACGGTGCCCGTGACCCCCAGCTCGTCCCGGTGCGCCGCGACCCACTTCAGGCCGGCGGCGCAGTCGTCGATGCCGGCCGGGAACGGGTGGTTGCCGAGCGCCCCGCCGCCGTTGCGGTACTCGACGCCGACGACGACCGCGCCCGCCGCGGCGAGCTCCTCGCGCCAGTTGCGGTAGAGCGGGCCCTCGGCCGAGAGCATCACCATGCCGCCGCCGTGCACCTGGTAGATGCAGGGCAGCGGGCCCTCGACACCGGTGGGGCGGTGGATGTGCAGCGTGATCTCGTTGCCGTCCGGACCGGCGATCGTGCGCGCCTCGTGGCTGACGCCCTCGACCCGCGGCACGCCGTCGGCCAGGGCGGTGAACAGGCCTTCGAACCCGACCTCGACGGCGGCGACGAACTCCAGGAGCGCCTCGCGTCCGGCGTCGGGCCCCATCGGGGCGCCGTCGGCGAGCGCGTCGAGCCCGAGACCGCGGAAGACCGCCATCATGCGGGGGTCGGCGCGGGGGTCGGTGCCAAGTGTCAGGGCGGGTTCGCCCAATCGCCCGGGGGGCGGTACGCGGTGGATGAATCCGGGGCGGTGTCGGTGCTCATGCGCACACTCCTCGTCGAGTCGATCGCCTGTCGAGGAGCCTCACCTACCGATGTGACGGCGTCAACGAGCCGAACGGACGCAGGTGTCCCTCGTCCCGGAGCCCGGGGGAGGAGGGGCCGTGGGGCGTTGCGGCAGAATCACCGGGTGGTCCGTGACGACTCCGGGCCGTGGCACCGTGGGAAAGAAGGAGTGACGTGAGCACCGCGACCGAGACGATCGAGTTCCAGGCCGAGTCCCGACAGCTGCTGCAGCTGATGATCCACTCGATCTACTCGAACAAGGACATCTTCCTGCGCGAGCTGATCTCCAACGCCTCCGACGCGCTGGACAAGCTGCGCCTGCAGAGCTACCAGGACAAGGACCTGGACGTCGACACCTCCGACCTGCACGTCGAGCTGGTGATCGACAAGGAGAACCGGACGCTGACCGTGCGCGACGACGGCATCGGGATGAGCCGCGACGAGGTCGTCGACCTGATCGGCACGATCGCCAAGTCCGGCACCGCCGAGCTGCTGGCCAAGCTCAAGGAGACCGACCCGGCGGCGTCGCAGGAGCTGATCGGGCAGTTCGGGGTCGGCTTCTACTCCACCTTCATGGTCGCCGACACGGTCACGCTGCTGACCCGCAAGGCAGGCGAGAGCTCCGGCGTGCGCTGGGAGTCCACCGGGGAGGGCTCGTACACGATCGAACCGGTCGACGACGCGCCGCAGGGCACCGCCGTCACGTTGGCGCTCAAGGCGGAGGACGCCGAGGACAGCCTGCACGACTACGCGAACCCGGCCACCGTCCGCCGGATCGTCAAGAAGTACTCCGACTTCATCACCTGGCCGATCCGGATGACCCCGGAGAAGGCTGCCCCGACGGAAGAGAGCGGAGAGCCGGAGGAGCCGCAGCCGGAGACCGTCAACTCGATGAAGGCGCTCTGGGCGCGTGCCCAGAAAGACGTCACCACCGAGGAGTACAACGAGTTCTACCGGCACGTCAGCCACGACTGGCAGGAGCCGCTGGAGACGATCCGGCTGGCCGCCGAGGGCACGTTCGAGTACCAGGCGCTGCTGTTCCTGCCGCAGGTCGCGCCGATGGACCTCTACATGCGCGACGCCCGCCGGGGAGTGCAGCTCTACGTCCGGCGCGTGTTCATCATGGACGACTGCGAGGCGCTCGTCCCGGAGTACCTGCGGTTCGTCAAGGGCGTCGTCGACGCCGCGGACCTCTCGCTCAACGTGTCCCGGGAGATCCTGCAGCAGGACCGCCAGATCTCGGCGATCCGGCGGCGCCTGGTCAAGAAGGTGCTCTCCACGGTCAAGGCGATGATGACCGAGGAGCCGGAGAAGTACACGACGTTCTGGGAGCAGTTCGGCCGCGCGGTCAAGGAGGGCCTGCTCTCCGACCACGACAACCTCGACGCGATCCTGGAGATCTGCTCCTTCGCCTCCACCCATGACGCGGAGAAGGCCACCACGCTCGCGCAGTACGTGGAGCGGATGAAGGAGGGCCAGGAGCACATCTACTACATGACCGGCGACTCCCGGTCCTCGATCGAGGCCTCGCCGCACATGGAGGCGCTGCGCGACCGCGGTTACGAGGTGCTGCTGCTCGTCGACCCGATCGACGAGGTCTGGGTCGATCAGGTGCCCGGCTTCGACGACAAGGAGCTGCGCTCGATCGCCAAGGGGCAGGTCGACCTGGAGACCGAGGAGCAGAAGGAGAAGGCGGGAGAGCGGCGCGAGGAGTTCTCCGGGCTGCTGGACTGGATGGGCACCACGCTGACCGACGACGTCAAGGAGGTCCGGCTGTCCTCCCGGCTGACCACCTCGGCGGCCTGCCTGGTCAACGACGAGCAGGACATGAGCCCGACCCTGGAGAAGATGTACCGGGCGATGGGCCAGGAGATGCCGACGGTCAAGCGGATCCTGGAGCTCAACCCGTCGCACCCGCTGGTCACCGGGTTGAAGGCCAAGCACGACGCGTCCCCGGAGGACACCGGGCTGTCCGAGACCGCCGAGCTGCTCTACGGGATGGCGCTGCTGGCCGAGGGCGGCGAACTGAGCGACCCGTCGCGCTTCGTGTCGCTGCTGGCCGGACGGCTCGAGCGCACGTTGTAGGGACGGTCCTTGATCGGCGCAACCGGCAGGAAGGCGACAGATCTGTCGCTCCCGTGCCGGTTGCGCCGATCACTCAACATATGACCGACTGAACATATGGTGGATCGCAGGGTGCGTCCGACGTAGGTTCTCCGAGTGCCCCGATCCCGACGTCCCGTCCGACTGACCGCGGTCGTGCTGGCCGCGTCCGCGCTGCTCGCCGGATGCGGGGGAGTGGTCGCCGCACCCGCTCCGGCCGCGGCCGGCCTGCGCAACTGCGGTGTCGACATCCCGTTGACGCCACCGACGAAGATCTTCGCGGCGTTCCAGAACGGGATCGAGGCCGTCTACGCGCTCGGGGCCGGGGACAAGGTGGTCGGCGCGGCATACCTGGACAACACCCCGATCCCGGAGGTCACCGCGCAGTTCCACCCGGATCGGCAGCGCCCGGTCTACTTCCCCGAGGAGTACCCGAGCAGGGAGGAGGTGCTGCGTCTGGCGCCGGACCTCGTCGTCTCCGGTTTCACCGGCGCGTTCACCCGTGAGGGCCTGGGCACCCGTGCAGAGTTGGCCCGGGCCGGGACCGGGTCGTTCCTGTTCCGTCAGTACTGCCCGAGCGCAGACGGCGCGGGGCAGACCTCCCTGGCCGACAACGATGTCTCCTTCGACGGGGTCTACGCCGACCTCACCGACCTGGGCCGGCTGCTCGGCGCGCCGGAGCGCGCGCAGGTGCTGGTGGAGCGCATGCGCGCGACCGTCGAGACGACCCGGCAGCGGCTCGACGGGGTGACGTCCCGCCCGCGGGTCGCGATGGTCAACCGTCCGGGCGGCGCCGGGGAACTGCGGGTGTTCGGCACCGGCGACATGGCCACCACCCTGATCGAGGCCGCCGGCGGTGTGCAGGCGTTCGGTGAACTCGACGGGCGGCAGCGGCGCATCTCGCTGGAAGGGCTGATCACCGCACGACCCGACGTGATCGTGGTCCCGGCCTGCTGCGGCGCGGACATCGGGCCGGAGGGCGCGCGGGAGGTGATCGAGGAGCTGCGCGCGGAACCGGCGCTGGCCCAGGTGCCGGCGGTGCGCGACGGCCGGCTTTACCCGTCGACGTTCGCGGAGGTCACCCCCGGTGTGCGCAACGCCGACGCGCTGGCGAACCTGGCCCGCCAGCTGCACCCGGAACGGTTCTGAGTCCCACCCCACCGCACCTCCTCCCCGTGAGCGAGAGCTGCTCTCGTCCAGCAGGAATGCACGAGAGCAGCTCTCGCTCACACAGGTGCTGGGTGTGCTGGGTGAGCGAGCGGAGCGTTCGTCCAACTCCGGTGCACGAGCGGAGCTGTCGTCCACCTGTCGAGCAGGATGGGTGGTGGGGCGGGCACTCCGACGGCCGGGCCGGTGAGGACCCGGCTACCGTGCGGCTACGGCTTCGCGGTACAGGTGCCGACGGCTGGCAGGGGCGGGTTCCCGGGGCGCAGCCCGTCCACCAACAGGGCCAGGTAGCGCCGCCGGTCGTCGCCCGAGGGGTCACCCGGGTGTGCAGTGGCCAGCGCCATCACCATCACCGCCGCGAGGTCGCGGACCGTCAGCTCGGGCCGGACGAGGCCGGCGCCGCGGGCGCGGTCGAGCAGCCGTTGCAGGTCACGGCCGAAGCGCTGCACGGTCGCCACGTCCAGCGCGGCCGTCTTCCGGGCCAGGCCGAGGATCACCCGGTGCCCGGCCAGGGTGTCGACCGTGCGGCCGAGCGTGCCGACCAGGTCGGTCCACGGATCGCCCGCCGCCGCGACCGTCGGCTCGATCTCCGCGGCGAACACGTGCTCGAACACCGCGTGTACGAGCTGCTCGCGGGTCCGGAAGCGCCGGTAGAGCGTCGCCACGCCCAGCCCGGCGCGGTGCGCGATCTCCTCGAGCGGGACGTCGGCGCCGAGCTCCTCGAACGCCGACGCCGCGGCCTCGACGATCCGCCGGTGGTTGCGGGCGGCGTCCGCCCGCAACGGTCGGTGCCCGCCCGCCCGCTCGGTGTCCGTGCTCATCGCGGCCCCGGAACCC
>JAKDNL010000892.1 GCA_030451825.1 Pseudonocardia sp.
AGGGGTGGTCGATGTGCTTCCAGGACAGCTCGGAGACGTGCACCAGGCCGTCGACACCGCCCAGGTCGACGAACGCACCGAAGTTGACCACCGAGGAGACGACGCCCTTGCGGACCTGTCCGCGCTGCAGCTGGTTGAGGAACTCGCTGCGCACCTCGGACTGGGTCTGCTCCAGCCATGCGCGGCGGGACAGGACCACGTTGTTGCGGTTCTTGTCCAGCTCGATGATCTTGGCTTCGATCTTGCGGCCGACGTAGGGCTGCAGGTCGCGCACGCGGCGCATCTCGACCAGCGAGGCCGGGAGGAAGCCGCGCAGGCCGATGTCCAGGATCAGGCCGCCCTTGACCACCTCGATGACGGTGCCCTCGACCGGCTCGTCGGACTCCTTGAGCGCCTCGATCGTGCCCCAGGCGCGCTCGTACTGCGCGCGCTTCTTGGACAGGATCAGACGGCCTTCCTTGTCCTCCTTCTGGAGAACGAGGGCCTCGACGAACTCGCCGACCTCGACGACCTCGGCGGGGTCGACGTCATGCTTGATCGACAGCTCCCGCGAGGGGATGACGCCTTCGGTCTTGTAGCCGATGTCGAGAAGGACCTCGTCCCGGTCGACCTTGACGATCGTGCCTTCGACGATGTCGCCATCGTTGAAGTACTTGATCGTCAGGTCGATGGCGGCGAGGAAGTCCTCCTCCGACCCGATGTCGTTGACGGCGACCTGAGGCGTGGTCGGGGCGGCGGTGGTATCGGTGGACATGTAGTGGGGTGCTCCGGTGGTTTTCTGGACATAGGCGGACCGGTCGGCTCGACCGGATCGGTCGCTGCGCTGGGCAGTGGTGTGTAGCTGTGACGTTGTAGCAGTCACCCTCTGGCGTCGATTCCCGTGGTCGGTGGAACCAGCGGGTGGACGTTCGGTTGCGGTGCCCGAAGTGACGGTCCGCGAACATCCAGCCGCGTTGACCACGATGCGAATTTCATGCTACGCGGGGCCGGATGCGCGGGGCAATGCGGGTGGGTGGATGGGATGCTCCGCGCCGAGCTGCGACGATTCCGCACGTACGAGGGCCACGAGTGATCAGCACCGCGGAGGAGAGATCGACGCCGAGAAGATCGTCGGGACCGCCGGGCTGGCGCGCCGGAGCGTCGGATCCGCCGAGTCGGAGCGGGCCAGCCGACGCTGGTGGGACGCCGACGCCCGGGACTACCTGGCCGAACACGCCGCCGACATCGGCGACGCGGAGTTCGTCTGGTGCCCGGAGGGCCTGCACGAGGGCGAGGCGGGCCTGCTCGGCGACGTCGCCGGCGCGCGGGTCCTCGAGGTCGGCGCCGGGTCCGCGCCCTGCAGCCGGTGGCTGGCCGCCCGGGGCGCGGCACCGGTCGCGCTCGACCTGTCCGCCGCGATGCTCGGCCATGCCGCGCAGCTGGCGGAGCGCACCGGCATCCGGGTGCCGCTCGTGCAGGCCGGCGCCGAGAACCTGCCGTTCGGCGACGCCGTGTTCGACGCGGCCTGCTCGGCGTTCGGGGCGGTGCCGTTCGTGGCCGACCCGGCACGGGTGATGCGCGAGGTGGCCCGCGTGCTGCGCCCCGGCGGACGCTGGGTGTTCGCGGTGAACCACCCGATCCGCTGGGCGTTCCCGGACGACCCCGGACCGGACGGGCTGACCGTCACCCAGTCCTATTTCGACCGCACCCCGTACCTGGAGGTCGACGGGGCGGGCGCGGCGACCTACGTCGAGCACCACCGCACCCTCGGCGACCGGATCCGCGACGTGGTGGCGGCCGGGCTGGTGCTCGACGACCTGGTCGAGCCGGAGTGGCCGGAGGGCCGAGAGCGCGTCTGGGGCCAGTGGTCGCCGCTGCGCGGGCGGCTGTTCCCCGGCACCGCGATCTTCGTGACCCGCCGCCCGGCG
>JAKDNL010000287.1 GCA_030451825.1 Pseudonocardia sp.
CCAGCCCCGCCACCACCAGCACCCCGCCCATCCCGGCGGCGACCGCGAACAGCCCGACCACCACGGCCACGACGACCAGGACCGCGCTGCGACGCTGCATCACCCCCGACCCCCCGCCGCGCTCACGCACTCGTCGTCGAGCGTGTCTCTCATCAGCACAGGCCGTGCCCGGTGCCCCGCCGCGGGGCGGGGCCGTCCTGCGCCAGGCCGAGCCCGGAGCGATGTTCGGTCTCCGCGACCCCGAACTCGTCCTGGTCGGCGGCTCGGCGCCGCCGCCAGGCCGTGACCGCCGCGGTGAGTCCGTCACTGCCGGGGTCGAGCCGGGGCCCCGCGGTCTCGGTGGCCGCGCCCGGGCTGGAGACGGTGCCCACCGTCTCGTTAGCCGCTACCGGCGCTGTCGTGCCGGGGTGCCTGCGGGCATAGTCCGCGGCCCGTTGCGCCTGTTGGGCGAGCACCTGTTGGCGCAGTTCCTCGGCAGACGCCGCCCCTGCTCCCTCCACGACGTCGGGGGTCGGGTTGAGCAGCAGGCTCCAGCCCGGCTCCCGTCCCGTCGCGGCGAGGCGCTCGGCCGCGGCGGCGGCCTTCGCGAGCGCAGCCTCGCTCTGCGATTCCAGCCGTAGCTCGGTGCTGAGCTCGGTCAGCTCCAGGCGTCGGGCCTCCAGCTCGCCCGCGTGCTCGAACGGTGTCTCCCCGAGCGCTTCCAGATCGGCCAAGTCTGTTTCCGCGACCCTTCTACGTTCGAGAAGACCTTCACGGACCTGTGGCAGTTCCTTGTACAGGTTCTCTACGCGTTGCAGAATGCCGCGCACCCGGGAATCCGGCGAGTCGGCCGCCCCCTCGGATGTCTGGGTCCCGCTCCCGAACAGGTTCTTCTGGTGGATCTGTTTGGTTGCGGAAGGAACGGACAAGGTGAGGAGCAGGTCTCCGCTGAACAGGTCGTGGGCGGCGAGCACGTCGATCCCGTTGACTGTGCCCACGGGCAGGAACGTGCTCGCTCCGGCTTTCCGGGTCCACGCCTGCCGGCACGCGTCGGCGAAGGGCTGCGCCGCGTCCTTACGGTCCGCGTAGGGGGTGGTGTTCGGGGTCGCGGTCAGCATCGGGTACACCGTGTAGCTGATCGTCGCCGGGTCGTGCCTGGTCAACGCCTCATCCAGGGTCGTGAGTTGGTCGGTCAGCTCGGAGATGGTGCGGGCTGTTCGGGACAGCCGCCATCGGCCGGCGCGGCCGGCTTCCTGGTGGGCCTGGCCCAATGCGGTCAGGCGACGGACGGTCTCGTCGAGCTCTACCTGGCGGAGATACCGGGGGTCTCCGGTGGCGATCGCCTTCGTCGCCGCCGCGGACTCCCCGATGTCGCCCCCACCGAGGTCCTCGACCTCCCGCAGGTCTCCCACCTCGGTGCGCTTGGCCTGGTTGACGAACAGCGCTTTGGACTCGACCTTCTGCCACATCACCGTGTCGTAGGTGGCTTCGGCGACGTAGTTGAGGATCTCCACTTCCGCGTTCTGGTTGCCTTGCCGGATGATCCGGCCTTCCCGTTGTTCCAGATCGGCCGGTCGCCACGGCACGTCCACGTGGTGCAGAGCGATGGCCCGGGCCTGGATGTTGGTTCCGGTACCCATTTTCTCCGTCGATCCCATGAGTACCGCAACCGCGCCGGCGCGACAGTCCGCCTGCAGCTGGAGCTTCGCGGCGCCGGTGCGGGCCTCGTGGATGAACCGGACCGCGGCCGGGTCCATCCCGCCGGCGATCAACTCGCCGCGGATGGCCGCGTAGACGGTGAACTCGGCGGGGTCGGCCTTCGGGGTACCGCGATCACAGAACACGATCTGCACGGCTCCGGGCGCCGGGTGCGGGCTGCCGAACTCGTCGAGGTAGCGGCGGTCCTTGGAGTAGGCGTGGATCCGCAGGATCTCCCGGGCGACAGCCGCCGCGCGGCCGCCGTCACCGGGCGGGCCCAGGTGAGCCAGCCGCGGGTCCAGCGACACGTTCCGCCCATCGCCGGCGATCTTGAGCGGGTTGTCGCGGCGGGGGTTGCGCGGATCGAGTCCGTCGCTGCGGAACCCGAGGTCGGTGATGAAGTCCATCACCTCGACGTCGGGATGCGTGGTCACGATGCGGCGCTGCCCACCGACCAGGCGAGGCAGATCGACCGGCACCTGATCGCGGGTGACGACGTCACTGAACACCGCCGAGAGCGCCAGCAGCTCCGGCAGGTTCACGAACTTCCCGACTCGGGTGACCGGCACCAGCTTCGACCCGGTCGCGTTCATCTCGATCCGGCTCACGGTGGCGGTGAACGCCGATCCCCACGCATCGATGGCGGTGACACCGGCTGCGTCGAGCAGGTCCGGGCGCAGGTAGTGCTGCATGACCCACAACTCGCCCAAGCTGTTCGCGATCGGCGTCCCGGTGGCGAACGTGGCGACGCGCTCGACACCGTCGCCGGTCCGGCCCGCGGCCGCTGCCTCATCCCGGCGGCGCTGCCGCAGCACCTGCAGCTTCAGATCCAGGTCCTGTGCGCGCTTGTTGATTCCGGTGCAGGCGAGCTCGGCGACGTTCGAAACCCGCGGGAGGTTCTTGTACATGTGCGCTTCGTCGATGAACAGGTAGTCGCAGCCGCTCTGTTCGAACTGCAGCCCGGTGTCTTTTCGGGCCTGATCGGTGAGCTGTTCCAGACGTGCTTTCGTCGTCTTGACCGCACGCTCGATCATCTTCTTGCTGGAGCGAGTGGTCGCGGTCGTACGGTCCTCGAGCTGTGCCCGCAGCTCGGTGAGGGAGTCCTCGACGTACTGGCGCTGCAGCTCGGCAGACACCCCGATCAGGGTGAACGCGCTGATCGGGACGATCACCATGTCCCAGTCGCTGGCCGCGGACTGCGCGATCAGCCGGCGGCGGCCCTCGGCGTCGGTGCCGGCGGTGCCCATGAGGATCCGGGCCGCCGGGTACCACTGCTTGGCCTCGCGACCGATCTGGTCGATGATGTGGTTGGGAACCACGATCCACGGCTGACGCACCAGCCCGAGGCGCTTGAGTTCCATCGCGCCCATGAACATGGTGCCCGATTTGCCTGCGCCCACGACATGATCGAGCAGCACCGTCGGTTCATGCAGAATCCGGGCGACTCCGTCGCGTTGGTAGGGATGCGGCTCGAACACCCCTGACATGCCCGGGAAGGTGAGGTGGGTGCCGTCGTGGCGGGGCGCCCGCAGCCCGTTGAACCGCCGGTTGTACTCCGCGACCAACCGCTCGCGGCGGGCCTCGTCGCGGAAGAGCCACTCGCCGAACGCCTCCTGGATCTTATCGGCTTTCGCCCGAGCCGCGAACGTGGCCTTGAGATCGATCTCGTCACGCGGATTGTGCTCCACGTGCGCGGACGGGTTCATGACCTGGATCGACTTCGAGTTGCACAGCTTGTCCAAAAGCCCGACCGCGTCACAGGAATCGGCGTTGGTGCCGTACTCCTCGGTCATCACGACCGTGTCGCGCTGCCATGCCGGAACGTCGAGCACCCATTGGCCCAGCGTGTACTCCACGGTGACCCGCTCGGCGCGCAGCACCTCCCGGATGAAGTCCGCGAGGTCGGTGGCTGGCACCCAGGTCACGCCCGGGCGCACCTTGATCTGGCTGGCCTGCACGTCCGGCGGGATCACCGCCCGCAACGCCGACACGTTCTCCAGCAGCCGCGGGTCCCGCTCGGCCGCGGCCTGGGCCTGGGCGAGCTTGTCGCGGACGTTCCCGGACAGGTAGGTGGGCGCCGAGATCAGCGTGTCGGGATCAGACGGGTCGGCGAAGACCAGCCCGCGCAGCTCCTCGCGAGCCTGGGTCTGGGGTATCGCGCGCAGCGCCGCCACGCGGGTCACGTCGATGCCGCGGCCCTCGCCGGCGCAGATGGCCAGGGCCTCCTGCGGGGTCTCGGCGTGGTCGCGGGCCACGGGCGGTGCGATGACGTCTGCGGCGAAGATCGCGGCCTTGCGTGTGGTCTGGGTTCGCTCGTCGAAGTGCTCCAGGGCCGACACCGCCGCCCACCCGGGGTCGTGCCGAATCCCACCCGAGAGGTGCGCGCGCCGCTTCTGCGGCGCGGCGGGCTCCCAGGCCTCGGTGTCCCACCGCTCCAGCAGTTCCTCGGGCACCGGCCCGGTGTGGGGCCCGTCCTCAGAGCCGTTCCTGCGCCGCCACTCCCGCTCTGCCTTGACGAGCTTCGCGTCGTGCATCGCCTGCGTCGGGGTCGTCGGCTCGGTCATCTTGAACCGGTTGATCGGACCGTGGACCTCGACGTAGGTGTCGTAGCGGCGGTTGAGCAAGGCGCGCAGCTGGTCCTTCTCGGCCGCGGACGCCCCGCCCAGCTGCGTGTGGATCAGGCTCGTGGCGATGTCGCGCAGCTCGATGAGCTTGCGGGTCTCGCCGACCCGCGCCTTCGCGGTGTCGTTGTCCACCCACTCGGTCCCCGACCAGCGCTCGATGAGCCCGCCCTCGGCGTTGAACCGCAGGGTGTCCAGTGGCACCTCCTCGGCCGCGTCGGCGGCGGTGACCAGCCCCGCGGCGAAGACCGGGGACTCGGCCATCGCCACCATCTCCGCAGTCGCGGTCAGGCCCTGCCCGGCCGCGAGGGCGGCGTCGACGAGTTCGGTCAGGTGGTGCCCGACCAGCTCGGCGCTGTACGCCTCGGTGGCCTCGACCCGCAGTGTCATCGCACCGTACTGGCCGTGTCCGACGCTCATCTCGCCCAGGACACGGCCCGGATGGTCCACGAAGTAGGAGTTGATCCCGACCGGCACCGACTCCACCCCGGCGCCGGTGCCGGGTTCGGGTTCGGCAACGCGTGTCGGGACGTCGCGCACGTCGAGCCACGACGGGTGCGGATCGAACGACGTCGCTTCCGCGCGTTTCCGGAACAGCAGGATGTCGGTGACCACGGTCGTTCCGGCGACGGACTTGAACGCAGAACCGGGCAAGCGCACCGCCCCGATGAGATCTGCCCGCGCAGCCATCGCGGTCCGGGCGCGGGGATCGAGCGCGTCCATGGTGTAGCGGCTCGTGATAGCCGCTACGTACCCTCCGGGTGCGGTCAGCGCGATACTTTTCAGGATGAAGTAGTTGTGGATGGAATGCCGGTCGGCGTTGTGCGCCGGGTCGTACACCGGGAAGTTGCCGAACGGGACGTTGCCGACGGTGGCGACGAACGCGTTCTGCGCCACCCGGGTGGATTCGAAGCCTTCGTTGCGGACCTGCGCCGCCGGGTAGAGCGCGGTGGCGATCCGGGCGGTGAACGAGTCGTCCTCCACCCCGACCATGACGGCGTCACCAGGAGCGAGGCCGATGAAGGTGCCCGATCCGCATCCGGGTTCGAGGACCCGACCGCCGCTGAACCCTGCTCGGCGCAGCGCGGTCCACATCTGCGCGGCCACGGCCGGGTCGGTGTAGTGGGCATTGAGAATGCTGGCTTCGGCCTGGCGGTACTCGCCCTCGGTCATCAACCCGCGCAGCTCGGTGCGCTCGACGGCGAACTCGTCGTTGTCGGTGTCGAAGACCTGCGGCACCGCGCCCCAACCCGACCAGCGCGCCAGGATCTGCTGCTCGTCCGCGGTGGCGGGGCGCTGTTCGCTGTGGAGCCCGTGCACCACACGGATCGCGGCCAGGTTCGCCCGGACGCGGGCCTTCGCGCCCGAGGGCACTCGGATCCGCAGACCCAGATCGAAGCTCGCCGCGCCCGGCGCGAACCGCTGCTCCGCCAGCGCCGCGGCGCCGCCGCCCGGGCCGCCCGCCCAGCCCGGTTCGGCCGTATCCAGGGGGTTCGCAGGGGTCGTCATCGGGGATGGACCGGCAGGTTCGCCGGTGAGTGCTGCGGGCGGGGTGGTGCCCACGACCGCAGCCTCCGGTACAGCAGGGGCCGATGCCGGAGCGCCTGATGCTCGACCGCCGTCGAGGGCGTCGGCCCGGTCGCCCGTGGCCGCCGCAGGGCCTGGGGCGATAATCGGTGAGCTGGGGCTGGGGGGTAGAGGTGAGGTCGTGCCGGTGGCGGACGGGTCGGTGAGCGACACGCGAAGGGCGGCCCCTTCGAGGTCGGCCCGGGCCTCATCGAGCCGTCCAAGAAGGTCGGTGCGGTAGCTCAGAGCCCAGCTCGACCCTTCCCCTGCCTGCGTCGGTGCGGGGTGCAGCCGGGTCTGCACGTCGAGGCGATCCACCCGTCGTTGCAGGTAGGTCACGTGGGCGGTGAGGGTGTCGGCGACGTCGGGGCCGAGCTCGGCGCGGGTGGCGCGAAGGGCGCCGCGGGCGCTGCTCTCGGCCAGTGCGGCCGAGTGCACCGGGTTCGCCCCATCCCAGCCCGCGTCGTGGCGGGCGCGGTGGCTGAACTCCTCGAGCATCTGGGCCGCGGCGACCCGGTCGGGGTCGAGTCGGTCCAGAGCCTGCGTGACCGCATCGCCCCAGGCCGGCTCCGCGTCCATCACGTCGAGCAGGTCGTGGCGCATCTCCTCCAACGCGGCCGCCAAGAAGGTGATCCGCACGACCCGATCAGGCCACGTCGTGGCCGTGGTGATCCCACCAGCCAGCTGCTCGACGAGTTCCTGCGCTCGCCCCGCGACCGCGACGAGCGCGTCCGGCCGGGCTGCGGCGGGAGCGATCGGCTCCGCCTGATCCCCGGTCGACCCGGGCGGGTCGGGTTCAGCTGATGGCCCACCCGGCTCCTGCGGTACCGGTGTCGATGAGGCGCGTCGTGGGGGCGGCAATGGCGTGCCGCCGGGGTCGATCCGCCTCGGGTCGGTGGGTTGGTCGGTGACTTCGAACAGCCCTAACTGCGTGTCGTCTACCGCAGCGGAAGACCGTCGCTTCGCAGATCGTCCTCCACGAGCTGAGCGAGCTCCTGCGCCAGCGCGCTGCGCGGGTCGCTGGGCAGCTCCAGACCGTCCTCGCCGCGCGCCTGCAGCAGATACTCCGCCTTGATCGTGAACCACTCCGAACGGGTCGGCCACAACCGCGTCGCCAGAGCCGTCACCGCCGGGCTCGGCTCCGATCGCCGCAGTGTCCGCCACCGGTCGGGGTCGCCCCAGTCCACCGCGCCGACCGAGTCCTCGGTCGTCGTCGGGTCCTGCTCGGACTCGGCCGGTCCCGGTCCGGTCCGGATCAGCGCGTACAGCTCCTGGCTCAGTACCTGCTCGCGGCCCTGCCACGCCGCGTTGTTGATCAGCCCGACCGTCGTCATGTAGTCCGGCTCGCGACCCATCCGCTCGGTCCACGCCGCGATCGCCGCGTCGCTGCGTTGCGCCGCCAACTCCGCCGCGAGCAGGCTCAGTCGTGCCGTCTCCCGGTCCACGAACACGCTGCGCTGCTCCGCGCTCCACTCCCGGGGCAGCTCCACGTACTCCCGGTAGACCTGATCGACGTCGTTGCGGATCGTGCTGCTCATGCCCCGGCTCCTCCGTGTCGCCGAACAGACCCGGCTCCGCGGCCGCGGAAGAGTGGATCCGAGTGCCCACCGGCCGAGTACAATCACGTCCCCCCACGTTGTCCGGCTGATCGCCGCGACCGGCCGCAGCACCCCCGGACGAGGGTGACCGGGCCTGTGAGGCTACCGGAGTCGAACCTCGATCCGTAGCGGTCGCCGTGTCCGTCCCCGCGCCCACCTCGCGGGCAGGGGCGCGCTGCCCACCGGATCCGTCGATGCGGGATCGGATCCACTCCCACCGCTGACCGCGCACCGGGTCCGTTGTCTCGGCCCTGTCGATCAACTGTCGGGCCCGGCTCAGGTCGCGCTCCTCGAATGCCTCGAACGCCTCCTGGGAGAACCTGTCGGCGGCGTGGGTGCGTTCGAGGCGTCGGCGGTCGATCTCCTCGTCGGAGAGGCCTCCGCGCTGCAGCAGTTCCGGGTGCCCGCGCACGTAGTCGGCCATCCAGTCCCACTCTGCGGTGGTTCCGCCGGTGACGTGGCCCTCGAACACATAGCGGGCCGCGCTGTCTGGTCCTGGGGTAGGCGAATGCACACCGCCGTAGCGACCCGCGAAGTCCTCCATGGTCTGCACGAGCAGGGCCCGGCGCGCCGGGGACATGCCGGGAGGGTCGACCGGCTCACCTGATGGACGGCGCGCAGACCGCTGTTGAAACTCACGTTCGGTCATGTCAGCCACCGGCCGGGCCGACCAGCACGAAGCTGCACGAGATCCACGCCACCGGACGCGACGTCCACCGCATCCGCGACCTGTTCGCGCTCAGCATCACCGCCGCCCTGCGCTACACGGCCGTGCTCGAGCATCCCGACCCCGCCGCCGACAGCGACCAGGGTTCGGGAACCCCAGGCAGGAGATGGGGTCACCACGGCCCCCGAAGCCCTGGGTTCGGCGCTGCGCAACCTTCAGGATTCCTGAACCCACCAGCTTTGGCGCGGAGCTGGGCGTTGGTGTCGAACACCCGCTGCTCGGCGCCGGACAG
>JAKDNL010000288.1 GCA_030451825.1 Pseudonocardia sp.
TCCCGGTGCTGGCCAACCGGCGCTACTGAGCAGGGCAGGGACCGGCCCGGGCTCAGCCGCCGGCGGCGGAGACGTGCTGCGAGATCGTCGCGGCGAGGTCGGTGTCCTTGGCGGTCAGACCGCCCTCGGAGTGCGTGGAGAGCCGGAACGTCAGCGTGTTGTAGCGGATGTCGATGTCGGGGTGGTGCTGGGCGGACTCGGCGTCCTCTGCGACCCGGTCCACCACCGCGATCGCGGAGACGAAGTCGGGCAGCTGGGCGGTGCGCACGATCGAGTCCCCGTCCCGGTCCCAGCCGGGGAGGCCCTGCAGTGCGGTGCGGACGGCGTTGTCGTCGAGGAGTGCGGCCATGGCGCCATCGTGGCGCACCATTGCCCCTCGCGCAGTTTCGGTCGTGCGATCGCCGTCGTCGACCTGGTTCGCGTTCGCCGGCAATGGGCACCGGGCAGCGCCGAGTGGGTGAGGTCGCCAGTGTCGAAGGCCCGTTACACCCGAAACTGTCGGTGGTCCGTGCTCCACTGGCCAGCGCCCGTCAGACCAAGGGAGGGCAGCATGAACGCGAGATTGGTGAGGCACACGCGCGAGGACCTGCTCCTGGCATCCGAGGGCGCTGCCCGTGGCCCACAGCCGGATCACGGGTCGCGGCGGGAGAGTAGCCAGACGCTCGCACCCGCACCGATCACGACATAGACGCCGGCCCGCAGCGTCGTCCACCCCATCTGGGACCAGTCGATCGGTACCTGGCTCAGGCCGGTCACCGCCCTGCCCCAATTCCCGGCCGGGAGCAGCGGGGTCACGCGGTCGGAGAGAAACGGGGTCATCGACGACGCCATCGCTACCACGAGCCCGGCGGCGGTCACACCGGCCGGGCGCCTGCTCAGCGCGGAGAGGGGCAGCAGCAGTAGCCCCAGCCCGCCCAGCTGCCCGGTCATCCACAGTGCGATCACCAGCTCACGGCCCAGCGTCGAGCCGAACGTGAACGGTCCGAGATCGAGCGCCAGCAGCCCGGCGACGAGGGCGACCACCGTCACTGTCCCGGCCGTCAGCGCGGCGACGGCGACGATGCCGGTCGTCTTGAGCGCCAGCATCCGCCCGAGGCCGACCGGGGCCAGCGTCATCGCGTCCAGCGTGCGGTGCGCGCGTTCCGCGGCGAACGCGTCCGCGGCGACCAGCACGACCGGGACGGCCAGTGTGAAGGCGGCGAACTCGGAGGTGCTGATCAACAGCGCCCAGAAGACGACCGACCGCTCGCCGTCCAGTGATGCCAGCCCGATCGTGACCACCAGCGGGACCAGCGCGACGACGGCGAGGGTGACCCAGGTGCGCGGCCGCGGCACCGTCAGCGCCAGCTCCGAGTACAGCAGTCTCCCGAGCGGCGCGGCCGTGGGCCGCCCGACGGGCCGGCTCCCGACGGACCGGCTCCCGACGGACCGGCTCTCGGTGGTGGTCATCGCGGTCCCTCCGTCAGCCGGGTGAACAGTTCCTCCAGCCGCGCGGCGGGCCGGGTCACCTCGTGCACCGCGACCCCCGCGCGGACCAGCAGCGCCACCACGTCCGGAGCGGGCGGCCCGGGGGCGACGTGCACCTGCGGGGCCGGGGCCCCGCGGATGCCGGGCCCGATCTCGGCGTCGATCCCGGCACCCTGCAGCGCGTGCACGGCGCGGACGGTGTCCGGGGTGGTGATCACGAGCGCGCCCGGCCCGGACTCGAGCAGGCTGCGTAGCTCACCGGAGGCGACCAGCCGTCCGGACGCCAGCACCGCCACGTGCGAGCACGTCGCCTCGATCTCGCTGAGCAGGTGCGAGCCGACCACGACCGTCGCACCGGCGGCGTTCATCTCGGCGATGATCCGGCGGACGTCGCGGGTGCCGGCCGGGTCCAGGCCGTTCGTCGGCTCGTCGAGCACGACCAGGCGGCGGCGCACGAGCAGCGGTACGGCCAGGCCGAGGCGTTGCTTCATACCCAGCGAGTAGTCCCGGTAGCGGCGGTCCGCGGCATCGGACAGGCCGACCCGGTGCAGCGTGGCCCGCACCGCGCCGGGGATCCGCGGGGTGTCGAGCAGCGGCTCGGCGGCCGCGATCCGCGCCAGGTTGGCGCGTCCGCTCAGGTGCGGGTGGAACGCCGGTCCCTCGATCATCGCGCCGACGTGCGGCAGCACCTCGTGGGCGAGGTCGGGCACCTGCCGTCCGAGCAGCTCCACCGCGCCCGCGCTCGGCCGGAGCAGGCCGAGCAGCATCCGCATCAACGTCGTCTTGCCCGAGCCGTTCGGGCCGAGCAGGCCCAGCACCGCGCCCATCGGGATCTCCAGCTCCACCCCGTCGACGGCGACGACCGGACCGAACACCCGGCGCAGCCCGATCGTCCGGGCGGCTGCCGGGCGGGGTGCGACCGGGGCGGCGTCCGCGTCCCGGTACGTCGCCCCCGCGGCGGGATCGGTCGTGTACACGGCGCCCATGCTGACGACCGGTCGCCGTCTGCGGGCCGGTTCGGTGAGATCGGTGGCCCCGCGCCGGCGCCCGGCCGTCGCTGGCACGATCACCGCCCGTGCCGGTGCTGCGCTCCACGTCCACCCTCGACGCGCCGCGGCGCACCGTCGCCGGGCTGCTCCGTGACACCGACGCCGCGGTCGAGGCCGCCGCCCGGGTCGGGGTCGTCCTCACCGCGACGGTCCGGCTGCTGGTGGCCGGCGACGAGATCCGGGTCGCGCTGCCCGGCCCGCTCGGCCGGGTCGCGGCCTGCCGGACCCGGGTCACCCGTGCCGGTGTGGACGGCCTGTGGTCCGAGCTCTGCGCCGGCCCGGCCGCCGCCCTGAGGCACGCGACGACCCTGACCGGGCCCGAGCAGGGCCCCACCACCCTCACCGACGAGTTGACCTGGACCGGTCCTCTCGGCGTGCTCGGGCAGCTCGCCGACCCGGTACTGCGGGTGTTCGCCCGCCGGGTGCTCTCCGCCCGCCGTGCCGTGCTGTCAGAGCGGGCGGGGGTGCTGGGTCGGGCGCCGGTCGTGGTGGGCACGGCGCTGGTCCACGGCGGCCGGGTGCTGGCCGCGTGCCGGGCCCACCCGCCGGAGCTGGCCGGGCGCTGGGAGGTCCCCGGCGGTGGGGTCGAGGCGGGCGAGCCGGAGCCGGACGCGGTCCGCCGCGAGTGCGCCGAGGAACTGGGTACGCGGGTCCGGGTCGGTGGGCGGATCGGTACCGACCTGCCGATCGGACGTCGTGTACTGCGGATCCACCGCGCGGAGATCGTCCCCGGCGCACCGGAGCCGTGGGCCCGCGAGCACCGCGAACTGCGCTGGGTCGACGCGCCCGGGCTGGCCGAGCTGGGCTGGCTGGACGCGGACCGTGCCCTGGTCGCCGACCTGCGCGAGCTCCTGGGCGGCTGAACTGCGCGACCGACCGGCCCGGGCGGGGGCGGCGACGCGCGGCGCGCGGTTCCGGATCGGAGATCATCGGAGATTCGATGGAACCGGATCGGCGCGGGAGCGGTCCAATCCGTATGAGCGACATCGAGGCAGTGTCTTCCGGCCCGGCGAGGTCGTCCGGCCCGGCGAGCGAGCGGCTGCACGCGACGCTGCTGCGCCAGGCCGGGGTGATCACGCGGGAGCAGGCGAGGGCGGCGGGTCTGTCCTCCGACGCCGTCGACCGGCGGCTGGCGACGCGCCGCTGGCACCCGGTGCACCCGCGGGTCTACCGGGACGGCGAGTTCCCGGCCTCCGACGAGGCCCGGGTGCGCGCCGCCGTCGCCTGGGCGGGGGAGGGAGCGGTACTCGGCGCCCTGGCGGCGGCCTGGTGGCAGGGACTGGTCGCGGACCCGCCCGCGGTCATCGCGGTGACGGTGCCCCGCCGTCGCTGCCCGCGTCCGCGACCGGGTGTCGGTGTGCGCCGCCGCGAGCTCGACGGGGCCGACACCCGGTTCGTGCGCGGGGTACGGGTCACCGCACCGGCACTCACCGTGCTGGAGGCGGCCGTCGAGCTGGGCGGCGGCGGGCCGGGGTTCCTGGACCGGGCCCTGGCCCGATCACCGGTGCCGTTCGACGACCTGCTCGCCGCGCACGCCCGCAACCTCGGCGCGCACGGGTCGGCCACGGCCGGGCGGCTGCTCGCCGGCGCGGCGCGGCGCACCGTGGCCACGGGGCGGCACCGGCTCTGCGGGTTGCTGCGCGCGGCCGGGGTCGGCGGATGGGCCCGCGACCACACGGTCGCCGGGCTGCGCCTGGACCTGGCGTTCCCGGCCGTACGGGTCGCGGTCGGGGTGCGCGATCGGACGATCCCGTCCGATCCGGGACGTGACGCCGAGGCCCGCTGGCGGCGCGGGGTCCTGCACCGGCAGGGCTGGCGGGTGCTGCTCGTCGACCCCGGCGAGCTGGCCGCCCGACCGGCGGCTGTGCTGGCGGCGATCCTGCGCGTGGTGTCCGACGGCCCGACCGCCCCGGCGGGAGCCACCCGCGTCGCGAGCTGATCGGGTTCACGATCGGGAATCCGGCCGGCGGGCGGTGGCGCACGAGGCGTGAAACGACGGTGAGACGGGGCGCTGGGCGCCACCCGACAGTGTGATCCTACTCATGGCGAGAGTGAACGAACGCCGGACGGAGCGCAGGATGCCCGAACGCCGCCGACACCGTCGCGTCCGGTCGAGATCGGTGGCGTCCGCATCCGTCGCCGTGGCCCGGCAGGCACGGGAAGGCCGCGGAGCCGGCCGGCGCGCGCGATCCGCCCCGACTGCATCGGCCCAGGTCGGAGCGGAGAACGAGGGTTCGGTGGGGTTCAGTAGATCCGCGCGGCCTTGACCGCCCGGGTGAGCTCCTTACCGCTGAGCCCCTTGCTGCCGATCTTCTTCAGACGCAGGGCCACGACCGGACAGTCCTTGCATCGCTTCGGCTTGGATCGGCAGCACTTCTTCTTCACCTTGCCCATTGGAGGCGAGCCTAAGCTCACCGCAGCGCGGAGTCCATGGTTCCGCCGCGATACCGTGTGTTGTGAGCACGCCCCATTCCTCTGCCCTGGCCGATGCCGTTCTGCGCCCAGAGGCCGAGCCCGACGGAGCCGCCGGCGCGACCCGCCCGGAGCTGCGCAACGTCGCCATCGTCGCCCACGTCGACCACGGAAAGACCACGCTGGTCGACGCCATGCTGCGCCAGTCCGGCGCGTTCGGTGAGCGCGCCGAGCCGGTCGACCGGGTCATGGACTCCGGTGACCTGGAGCGCGAGAAGGGCATCACGATCCTCGCCAAGCACACCGCGGTGGCGTGGCAGGGCTACACGATCAACGTCGTGGACACCCCCGGCCACGCCGACTTCGGCGGCGAGGTCGAGCGCGGGCTGTCGATGGTCGACGGCGTCGTGCTGCTGGTGGACGCCTCCGAGGGCCCGCTGCCGCAGACCCGTTTCGTGCTGCGCAAGACCCTCACCGCCGGACTGCCGGTGATGCTCGTGGTGAACAAGACCGACCGTCCCGACGCGCGGATCGAAGAGGTCGTCGACGAGTCGCTGGAGCTGCTGCTCGAGCTGGCCGACGAGCTGAACCTCGACGAGTCGCACACCGCGAAGCTGCTCGACCTGCCCGTCGTCTACGCCTCCGGCCGCGCCGGCAAGGCCTCCCGGATCCGCCCGGGCGACGGCGAGCTGCCCGACTCCGAGGACCTGACGCCGCTGTTCGAGACGATGCTGACCGAGGTCCCGCCGCCGGACGACGACCCGAACGCGCCGCTGCAGGCGCACGTCACGAACCTGGACGCGTCGAGCTTCCTGGGCCGGATCGCGCTGTGCCGGATCCGAGCCGGGGTGCTGCGCCGCGGCCAGCAGGTCGCCTGGTGTCGCGAGGACGGCAGCATGCCGCGCGTCAAGATCACCGAGCTGATGAAGACCGAGGCCCTGACACGCGTCCCGGCCGAGGAGGCCCACGCCGGTGACCTGGTCGCCGTCGCCGGCATCGCGGACGTGACGATCGGCGACACGCTCGCCGACCCGAACTCGCCGCACCCGCTGCCGCGGATCGACGTCGACGAGCCCGCCATCTCGATGACGATCGGTACCAACACCTCGCCGCTGGCCGGGCGCGACCCGATGCCCGGCAAGAAGCTCACCGCCCGGCTCGTGCGCAACCGCCTGGACACCGAGCTGGTCGGCAACGTGAGCATCCGCGTGCTGCCCACCGAGCGCCCGGACACCTGGGAGGTGCAGGGCCGCGGCGAGCTGGCGCTGGCCGTGCTGGTGGAGCAGATGCGCCGGGAGGGCTTCGAGCTCACCGTCGGCAAGCCACAGGTCGTCACGAAGATCGTCGACGGCAAGGTGCACGAGCCGTTCGAGCAGCTCTCGGTGGACGTGCCGGAGGACGGCCTGGGCGCGGTCACCCAGCTGCTGGCCTCGCGCAAGGGCGAGATGATCGAGATGATCCACGGCGAGGGCCGCGTCCGGATGGAGTTCCGGGTGCCCTCGCGCGGCCTGATCGGCTTCCGCACCGAGTTCCTGACCATCACCCGCGGCGCCGGCATCGCCAGCCACGTCTTCGACGGCTACAGCCAGTGGGTCGGCGAGCTGCGCACCCGCAACAAGGGCTCGCTGATCTCCGACCGCAGCGGCCCGGTGACGCCGTACGCGATCGACCAGCTGGCCGACCGCGGCACGCTGTTCGTCGGCCCGACCACGCTCGTCTACAACGGCATGGTCGTCGGCGAGTACACGCGCAACGAGGACCTCGAGGTCAACATCACGCGCGAGAAGAAGCTCACCAACATCCGCTCGTCGACGTCCGACGTGCTGGTCAAGCTGATCCCGCCGACACTGCTCAACCTGGAGCAGGCTCTCGAGTTCTGCGCCACCGACGAGTGCGTCGAGGTCACCCCGCAGAACGTGCGGGTGCGCAAGGCCGAGCTGGACTCGCACACCCGGGCCCGTCAGCGCTCGCGCAGCAAGGCCGCCGCGAACTCCTGACCCCCGCCGGGGCCGGGCACCCGCGCACCCGCGCCCGGGGCGACCGGGCCGGAGTGGTGAGGGGATACTTCCGGGGTGATCGCTCGTCGCCCCGTCGGATCGTGTCCCGGCCGGCCCGGCCCCGCTGCCCGGGACGCCGCCGCCGCGGCGCCGGTGGTCCGGCGGCTGCCGGTGGTCCTGCTGGCCGCCCTGGTGGCGCTGCTCTCGGCGTGCTCGGCGGACCCGATCCCGGCTCCCGCGCCGGCCCCGCCGCCGCCGACCACGCCGGTCACCACCCCGAGCCAGGTGATCGCCGGCGTGGACGAGATCGGGCCCGGGTTCAACCCGCACCTGCGGGCCCACCAGTCGTCGGTGACGACGGCGATCGCGACCCTGGCACTGCCATCGGTCTTCCGTCCCGACTCCCGCGGCGCGTTGAAGCTGGATCCGACCGTGGCCACCAGCGCCACCGTGACCTCGACGAACCCGTTCACCGTGAGCTACGAGCTCAACGTGGCGGCGTCCTGGTCGTCCGGGGCGCCGATCGCGGCCGAGGACTTCGTCTACCTCTGGCAGCAGATGCGGACCCAGCCCGGGACGATCGGCGCGGCCGGGTACAAGGAGGTCACCGACGTGCGCTCCCGGGCCGGCGGCAAGGCCGTGGACGTGGTGTTCGACGAGCCCTACCCGCACTGGCGGGAGCTGTTCTCCGGCCTGCTGCCCGCGCACCTGCTCAAGGACGCCCCCGGCGGCTGGACCGGCCCGCTGATCAACGGCGTGCCCGCATCCGGCGGCCCGTTCCGGGTGATGAGCGTGGACCGGGTCCGCGGCGAGATCCTGCTCAACCGCAGCGACCCGTACTGGGCCACACCGTCCAAGCTGGACGAGATCGTGCTGCGCCGGCTCGACCCGTCCGTGCTGCCGACGGCGCTCGCGAACCACGACGTCGACCTCGCGCTGCCCCAGGCGCGCCCGGAGATCATCCGGGCCCTCGCGACCCTGGACACCCCACCCACGGTGGCGCGCGCACCACGGCCGCTCGTGCAGCAGCTGGCGCTGCGCACCGGCGGCGGCCCGCTGGCCGACCCGCGGGTCCGGCAGGGGATCGCCGCCACCCTCGACCGGGACGCGATCCGGGCCGCCGTCGCGCCGCAGGCCGTCCGGGTGGACGCGTTCGGTGCCGCGCCGTCCGACGCCGGCTACGTCGCGAGCGCACCGGCCGGTGCCCCCGCCCGCCCGGATTCCGCCGCGGCCGCGGCGGCGTTCGGTCAGGCCGGGTACGTGCGGACGGGCGACGGCCCGTGGCAGCTCGGTGGGCGCCCGCTGAACGTCGTGGTGGGTGCCGCCGCGGAGCGGCCCGAGGACATCCGGGTGGCCCAGGTGGTGGCCGCGCAACTGCGCGCGGGTGGCGTCACCGCGACCGTCGTCGCGCCGCCGTCGGCGGCCCTGTTCGGCCAGGCCACCGTCGTCCCGGTCGCCCCCACGACCACGCCGACCCCGGCCCC
>JAKDNL010000289.1 GCA_030451825.1 Pseudonocardia sp.
CGCCGCTGGGCGCCACCCCCGCCGCCACGTCCCCGCCACGACCGCGCACCACGGCCGCGACCAAGGCCAGACCCAGCCCCGCCCCCTCGCCGGGGTGCGGATCGAGCCGGGTGAAGCGGTCGAACACCCGCACGCGGTCCGCCTCCGGGATCCCGGCGCCGTCGTCGTCGACGGCCACACGCACCGAGCGCCCGGCCGGGAGCACCGCGACCCGCACCACCGATCGCGCGTGCCGGACGGCGTTGCGCAGCAGGTTGTCCACCACCAGGTCGACCTCGGACGGGCTGGCCGCGGCGTGCGCCGACGCGGGCGCGACCAGCTCGATCGCGGGCCGGCCGCCGGCCCCCTCCCGTGCCCGGCCGACCGCCGCACGGACCGCGCCGACCAGGTCGACCGCGCCGGCCGCGGCCCGCTGACCGGCGTCGGCACGGGCCAGCGCCAGCAGCCCGTCGAGCAGCACGGTCAACCGCTGCCCCTCCCCGGCGACCGCGCGCAACGTCTCCTCTGCCAGGTCCGGGTCCGGGTAGGCCACAGCGACCTCCGCCTGCACCCGCAGTGACGCGACCGGTGAGCGCAGCTCGTGCGCGGCGTCTCCGGTGAAGCGCTCCAGCCGGGCGACCGCGTCGTCCCGGCGGCCGAGCAGCGCGTTGATCTCCCCGGCCAGCGAGTGCAGCTCGTCGCGGGCCACCGGGACGGGCAGGCGCTCCCCCGGCGGCAGGTCGGCGGCGGCGCGGCGCATCCGGTCCACCGGGCGCAGCGCGGCCCGGGTCGCCAGCCACGCGGCGACGGTCACCGCGGCGGCCACGACGACGGCCGCGAGAACGAACGTCACCAATGCCCGGGCCAGCAGGTACTGCCTACCGAGCAGATCCCCCGAGGCCAGCACGAACCGCGTCGACCCGTCCGGCACCACGACCGGGGCCGCGGCCCAGCGCAACGGCCGGCCTCCGACGAACACGGTGGCCGGCTCGCCCGCCGCGAGCGCCTGCATCGCGTGCTCGCCGAGCGGGACCGGCCCCCGGCCGTCGACCGGCGTGCCGGCGGTGTCCACCACCCGGATCGCCGGCCCGGCCGGCAGACCCCGGCCGACCGTGGCCGCGGCCGTCGACGCCTGGTCGCGCAGCTCCGCGTCGGCCGCGCCCAGCAGCGCGTCGAGCATCACCCCGGCCCCGATCCGCGCCAGCACCAGCAACGCCACCAGGGCGACCCCGCCGACGACGACCGTGATCCGGGTACGCAGCGGACGGTGCTCCCACCAGCGCCGGAGCCGGGTCGTGCCGCGCGCCCGCGTCACGAGGCGCCCACCCGGTAGCCGCGGCCGCGTTCGGTCCGCAGCACCTCGCCGGCCCCGGCTGCGGTCAGCTTGCGACGCACGTAGCCGACGTAGACCTCGACGACGTTGCGGCTGACCGGCTCCCCCGCACCCCACACCAGCTCCCGCAGCTCGTCCTTGCCCACCACCGCACCCGGACGCACGGCCAGCGCGTGCAGCACCGCGAACTCCCGTGGCGAGAGCTCCAGCTCCTGCCCGGCCCAGGCCGCGGAGCGCGTGCCCGGATCGACCACCAGCTGCCCGAGCGTGACCCGCGGCGCCGCCGACCCCGCGTCGCGGCGGCGCAGAAGTGCCCTGAGCTGGGCGACGAGCACGACGAACGAGAACGGTTTGACGAGGTAGCCGTCCGCACCGAGGTCCAGCCCGTCCGCCTGGTCGATCTCGCCGTCCTTGGCCGAGATCAGCAGCACCGGCGTCCCCACCCCGGCCGCGCGCAGCCGTTCCAGCACCCGGTAACCGGACAGCCCGGGCAGGATCACGTCCAGGACGACGGCGTCGAACCCCCCGGTCAACGCCGCCCGAAGGGCCGAGTCCCCGTCGCCGAGGGCGACGACGTCCATCCCCTCCGCGGTGAGCCCGCGCCGCAGCGCTGCCCGCACCCCGGCCTCGTCGTCGACCACCAGCACTCTCGTCACGGGACAAGACGGTAGGGCTCGGGACCGACACTTCGCCTGTGTCCGGGCTGAGAACGTCTCAGGCGGCATGCGTCAGGCTGTGGTCATGGGGAACCGGAGCAGTGCACGACGCCGCGCGGCGGCGGGGGGAATCGGTGCGGCGCTCGCCGCCGCCGTGGGGATCGGCCTGCTCGTGGCACCGGGTGGGGCCTCGGCGGCGCCGGAGCTGCCGCCGGTCAGCCCGGAGGACCTGGTGTCGTCGGTGCTGACTGCCAAGCCCGGCCCGTTCAACGGCACCGTGGCACTGGACAACCAGCTCGGCCTGCCCGCGCTGCCCGGCGTCCCGCAGGCGGCGAACGGCACCAGCACGGCCCGGATCTGGTCCGGCGGCGACGGCAAGGGCCGCGTCTCGCTGCCGACCGCGCAGGGCGAGAAGACCTACGTCGCCGACGGGACCACCCGCTGGTCCTACGACTCGGAGAGCCGCACGGTCACCAAGACCCCCGCGAAGCAGGGCGAGAAGCCCGGCCGGGCGCCGGAGGCAGGAACAACCGGCCCGCCGGAGGTGGCGACCACCGACCCGGCCGCCGCTGCCGCGAAGGCGATCGGTGAGCTGCGCACGACCAGCAACGTCGCCGTCGACGGCACCGCCGAGATCGCCGGACGTCCCGCATACCAGCTCGTGCTGGACCCGAAGCCGACCGAGCGCACGCTGCTGCGCGAGGTGCGGATCGCGGTCGACGCGGAGAAGCGGGTCCCGCTGCAGCTGTCCGTGCTGGCCAACGGCTCGTCGGAGCCGGCGTTCCAGGTCGGTTTCACCGACGTCACGTTCGGCCCACAGGACGCGTCGCTGTTCGCCTTCACCCCGCCGCCGGGATCCACCGTGCGCGACGAGCCGGCCAGGCCGGACGGGGCTGAGCCGGGCCCCGGAGCGCACAAGCCCGGACACGACGACAAGCAGGCCGCGGACCGGCCCACGATCGTCGGCGACGGGTGGGACACGGTCGTCGTCGCACAGACGCCCAAACCCGATGCGGACAAGCCCGGTGCGAACGAGCCCGGCGAGCAGGCCGGCCCGGACGGGGCCGGCGCGCCGGACCTGTCCCAGCTCGGTACCCCGGTCAGCGGTCCCTGGGGCGCGGGCCGCCAGATCGGCACCGCCGTCGGCACCGCGATCATCACCGACGACGGCCGGATCGCCGCCGGCGCGGTTCCGGCGCAGGTCCTCACCGAGGCGCTCGCGAAGTGACCGGCCCGGCGACGACCGCCGGCACCGACCTGGATCCGGCCCCGGCGCCCGTCGCGCCGGGGCCGGCCCGGGCGGGCGGAGCGATGGCGGCCCGGGCGGTCGGGCTGCGCAAGGTGTTCGGCGCGACGGTGGCCGTGGACGGCATCGACCTCGACGTCCCGGCCGGTTCGGTGTTCGGGATGCTCGGCCCGAACGGGTCCGGCAAGACCACGCTGATCAGGATGCTGCTCGGCCTCACCCGGCCCAGCGGCGGGACCGCGGAGCTACTCGGGCGCCCGGTTCCGGACGGGCTTGCCGCGACGCTGCCCGACGTGGGCGCGCTGGTGGAGGGTCCGGGGTTCCACCCGTTCCTGTCCGGTCGGGAGAACCTGCGCCGCGTGGCCATGACCGAGCCCCGGCTCGGGCGCTCCGACATCGCACCGGCCGTGGAGACGGCGCTGGAGCGGGTCGGGCTCGCCGGCGCCGCCGGTCGCCGCTTCCGCGGCTACTCGCTCGGCATGAAGCAGCGGCTCGGCCTGGCCTCGGCGCTGCTGGTGCCGCGCCGCCTCGTGGTGCTCGACGAGCCGACCAACGGTCTCGACCCGTCCGGCACCCGGGAGGTGCGCCGGATCGTCGGCGAGCTGCGGGCAGGCGGCGCGACCGTGCTGCTGTCGTCGCACCTGCTGGCCGAGGTGGAGGCGATCTGCACGCACGTCGCCGTGCTGCAGGCCGGCTCGCTGGTCGTGTCCGGGGAGCTGTCCACCCTGCTCGACGCGGGCGCGGGCGGGCTGGAGATCACGGTGGCGGACGCCGACGCCGCGACCGAGGCCCTGCGCGCGGCCGGCGCGACCGCGTTCACCGAGGCGGACGGGACGGTCGTCGCCGACGGTGGCCCACCCGCCCCGCGACTGCTCGCCGCGCTCGTGCACGCCGGGGTCGACGTCTACGAGGTGCACCGGCGCCGCCCGCACCTCGAAGAGCTGTTCGCCCGGCTCACCGAGGACCTGAACGACCGAGACGGGAAGAGCTCATGACCGCCGCCGCACCGGCCGTGACGGCCACCGACCCACGCCCGGTCCCGGCGCTTCGCCTGTGCGCCGCGGAACTGCGCTGGGTACTGCGCCGCCCGCGGACACTGATCATGTTCGGGCTGTTCGCGCTGGTCCCGATCCTGATCGCGATCGGCGTGGTGGTCGCCGACGGCGACGGGGACGGCAACGGCGGACGTGGCCTGATCGGGTCCATCGCCGGCAACGGCCTGGTGCTGCCGATCGCCGCGATGACCGTCTCGCTGGCCCTGCTGCTGCCGCTGGCGGTGGCCGTGGCCTCGGCCGACGCGATCGCCGGCGAGGCCTCGCACGGCACCCTGCGCGGGCTGCTGCTCTCCCCGGTGGGCCGCCTGCGCCTGGTCGGGATGAAGGCGTTCGGGGTGCTCGTGGTCGCCGCCGTGGCGACGCTGGTGATCGCGGTGGTCGGGGTGCTGGCCGGGCTCGTCGTGGTCGGCGGTGCGGACGGGCAGCTGGTCACGCTGTCCGGGACGACGATCGGGCTCGGCGAGGCGATCGGGCGGGTCGGGCTGGTCGCGCTCTGGACGATCGGTCAGCTCGCCGCCGTGGGAGCCGTCGCGCTGGCAGTGTCGTCGTTCACCGAGCACCCGCTGGTCGTGCTCGCCTCGGTGCTCGGCGGGCTGATCACGTTCGGCGTGCTGACCTCGATCCCGGCGCTGGACTGGCTGCAGCCCTTCCTGCTCACCACCGGCTGGTCGGCGGCCGCGGACGCGCTGCGCGACCCGCTGCCGCTGGACGGTCTCGGCTCCAGTTCGCTGGTCGCACTGGCCTACCTGCTGGTCGGCGGCGCCGTGCTGGTCGCCCGGATGCTGCGCCGCGACGCCTGAGCCGCCGGCCCTGCCGTGCTCCCCTCGCCCGCGGCCCGGCATGATCGGACACCCGGGTGGGCCCGACGGCGGGTGGGCCCGACTATGGGTCGGTGTAGCGACGAGGAGGACACATGCGTGCGGTGCAGGTGAAGGAGCCCGGCGGGCCCGAGGTTCTGACGGTCGTCGACCTCGACGACCCGGCGCCCGCGGCGGGCGAGGTGCTCGTCGACGTGGCCGCGGCCGGGGTCAACTACATCGACACCTACCAGCGCCAGGGCATCTACCCGATGGACCTGCCCTACGTCGCGGGCATGGAGGGCGCCGGCCGGGTCGCCGCGCTGGGCGAGGGCGTCACCGGTGTCGCCGTGGGCGACCGGCTCGCCTGGTCGGAGACCCTCGGCAGCTACGCCGAGCGGGTCGCGGTGCCGCTGGACAAGTCCGTCCCGGTGCCCGACGGGGTCTCCGACGACCACGCGGTCGGCGCGCTGCTGCAGGGCATGACGGCACACTTCCTGGTCACCGACACGTTCCCGCTGCGCGGCGGCGAGACCGTGCTGGTGCACGCCGCGGCCGGCGGTGTCGGCCTGCTGCTCACCCAGATGGCCACCGCCCGGGGCGCGCGGGTGATCGCGACCGTCTCCACGGCGGAGAAGGAGGAGCTCGCCCGGGCCGCCGGCGCGGCCGAGGTGATCCGCTACACCCAGGTCGACGACCTGGCCGCCGCGATCCGGGAGCTGACCGGCGGGACCGGCGTGGACGCGGCCTACGACGCCGTCGGCAGGACCACGTTCGACGCGAGCCTGGCGAGCCTGCGCCGTCGCGGCATGCTGGTGCTCTACGGCGCGGCCAGTGGCCCGGTGCCGGCGGTCGACCCGCAGCGGCTCAACAGCGCCGGGTCGGTGTTCCTGACCCGGCCGAAGCTGTTCGACCACATCCTCACGACCGGGGAGCTGCGCACCCGCGCCGCCGCCGTCTACGGCGCCGTCGCCGACGGCTCGCTCGACGTCCGGATCGGTCACCGCTACCCGCTGGAACAGGCCGGGACCGCGCACGCGGACCTGCAGGGCCGCCGGACCACCGGAAAGCTCCTGCTCACCCCGTAGGCGGGCACGGGTGCTAGAAACACCCCTGTGGCAGCCGACCCCGAGACGCCCCGCACGCCGTTCCATGACCTGCAGGACTTCGTGGGACTCCCCCGGCTCTCCGGGCTGGCCCTGTCCGCGGACGGGTCCCGCCTGGTCACCACGGTGTCCGAGCTGGACACGGACCGCACCCGCTACGTCGGGGCGCTGTGGGAGATCGACCCGGACGGGAAGGACCTGTCGCGGCGGCTGACCCGCGGCGGCGCGGGCGAGTCCGCGCCGGTGTTCACTCCGGGCGGGGACCTGCTGTTCTGCTCCGACCGTCCGGATCCCGACGCGTCGTCGGATGCCGGGGACGCGCCGTCGGCGCTGTGGTCGCTGCCCGTGGGTGGTGGCGAGGCGCGGCTGCTGGGCACCCGCCCCGGGGGCGTCGGCGGGGTGGTCGTGGCGCGGGAGGCGGGCACCGTCGTCGCGACCTCGTCGACCCTGCCCGGAGCGGTCGACGCCGAGGACGACGAGCGGCGCCGCACGGCGCGCAGCGAGTCGAAGATCACCGCGATCCTGCACGACGGGTACCCGGTCCGACACTGGGACCACGACATCGGCCCGGACGAGCCCCGGCTGCTCGCCGCCGCACCGGTCGACGGCACCGGAGCCGGCGACCCGGGGCCGGGCGGCACCGGGCCAGGCGGCGGCGCTGGGCCGGCGAGCACGGGGCCGGCGAGCACGGGGCCGGCGAGCACGGCGGAGGCCGGGGCCCGCCCGGACGCGCGCCTGGACTGGGCGGACCTGACCCCCGAACCCGGGCACGCGCTGCTCGAGACGAAGCACGACGTCTCCCCGGACGGGCGCACCGTCGTCACCGGCTGGTACTCCGCGTACGGCCACGGCGCGTGGCGACCGTCGGTGGTGGCGATCGACGTGGCGACCGGCGCGCGCCGCGTCCTGCTCGACGACCCCGCCGCCGAGTTCTCCGGCCCCCGGATCAGCCCGGACGGCACCCGGGTGGTGGCGCTGCGGGAGACCCTGCCCACCCCCGGGCGGGCTCCCCGGATCGACCTGGTCGTGGTCGCCCTGGACGGCGGTGAGCCCACGCCGGTGGCGCCGGGCTGGGACCGCTGGCCCTCCGACGTGCGATGGACCGCGGACTCCTCGGCGCTCGTCGTCGTCGCGGACGAGGACGGCCGGGCCCCGCTGTTCCGGATCGACCCGGACACCGGGACGGTGCTCCGCCTGACCGGCGACCACGGTGCCTACACCGACCCCTGCCCGTCGCCGGACGGACGGTCGGTCTACGTGTTGCGCAACGCGGTCGACGCGCCGCCCGCGCCGGTCCGGGTGGATGCGCACACCGCCGACGGGGCCCCGGAGCCACTCGTCGGACCGACGCCGGAGCACCCGCTTCCCGGCCGCCTCACCGAGGTCGTCACGGCCGTCCCGGACGGTAACCGGCTGCGGGCCTGGCTGGCGCTGCCGCACGACGCGTCGACCGACCCGGCGCCGCTGGTCCTGTGGATCCACGGAGGGCCGCTGAGCAGCTGGAACGCGTGGTCCTGGCGATGGAACCCGTGGCTGCTGGTGGCGCGCGGCTACGCCGTCCTGCTGCCCGACCCCGCGCTGTCCACCGGGTACGGGCAGGAGTTCGTGCAGCGCGGCTGGGGTGCCTGGGGCGGACCTCCCTACACCGACCTGATGGCCGTGACCGACGCCGCCGAGGCGCTGCCCGAGATCGACGCCGGGCGCACCGCGGCGATGGGCGGCTCGTTCGGGGGCTACATGGCGAACTGGGTGGCGGGACACACCGACCGATTCCGGGCGATCGTCACCCACGCCAGCCTGTGGGCGCTGGACCAGTTCGGCCCGACGACCGACCACTCCGAGTACTGGCGCCACGAGATGAGCCCGGCGATGGCCGAGGCGAACAGCCCGCACCGGCACGCGGACGCGATCACCACTCCGATGCTGGTGATCCACGGCGACCGCGACTACCGGGTCCCGATCGGCGAGGGCCTGCGACTGTGGTGGGACCTGACCTCGCGCCAGGCAGACCCGGGCACCAACCCGCACCGATTCCTGTACTTCCCGGACGAGAACCACTGGGTGCTCTCGCCGCAGCACTCGGTGCTCTGGTACCGGACGGTGCACGCGTTCCTGGCCACCCACGTGCTCGGCCGGGAGTGGGAGACCCCGGGCCTGCTGCGGTAGGGGCGGTAGGGGCGGCCCGGATCCCGGGTCAGCCCCCCGCCC
>JAKDNL010000290.1 GCA_030451825.1 Pseudonocardia sp.
GGCCCCCCGCCCGCCCCCGGCCCCGCGCCCCCGCGGCGGCGCCGCCACGACCGGGCGGGGCCTGCGCGGTCAGGCCGTCTGCGGGTGGACCGCCGGGTCGTCGCCGGGGAGGGGGAGGCGCGCGAGGTGGAACTCGCGCAGCACCCGCACCGACGGGCGCGCCGCGAACAGCGCCGAACCGAGCACGAAGAACCAGATCGCCAGAACCTCAATGGCCGGATAGAAGAAGAGCACGCTGCCGACCAGGAAGAACACGGCGGCCAGGAAGTCGACGACGTTGTAGAGCTTCTCGTAGAAGCCGTACACCTGGACGTGCCGCGGCGTCGCGGTGGCCGTGCGGATGTCGAACAGGGCGGGACGGCCGGTCGTGGTCACGGTGCCTCCTCGGGAACGGCGACGGTCTGTGGCCAGCGTCCTCCCGTCCGCGGCCGCCGTCAGCCTGTCGCGGACCGCCGTCATGGGTGCCCGTGGTCTCCGGAGTGCCGGTCCGGGCGTGCCGAGCGGGGGTCAACAGCAATACGATCCCCGTTGATTCATTGATTCCTTGCCGCAGAGCAAGCGATATCATCAGGGTTGGAGAGCGCTGATGGACACGTACACGGTGCGTGTGAACAGGGAGGACGGGCTCTGGTCGGCGATCGTCAACGATCTGCCCGACGGGGCGTTCTCGGGGCTCGACTTCGAGCACTTCCACGACGTGGGCGACGGCGTCCGGGAAGCCCTGATCGACCTGTTCGGCAACGACGACTTCGCACTCGAGTGGACATTCGCGACCGAGCACGGCGACTTCACCCACCCGCTGCGCGAGGCACTGACTCAGGCGAGCCTCGCCGAGGCCGCGCGAGCTCGCCGCGACCGCGCCGCCGGTCCGTAGCATTCGCCGCGCTGCGCGACGGACCGATCGTGTAGCGCAGATACCAGGACCCCCTTCGGCTCCGGCACTGCGACATCCGCACACTGTGCGGATGCGGATGCGCTTCGGGCCCCGGGACGAGGATGCCTACTTCACCCGCCGCGACGAGCTGGCCGGGCAGTTCACCAGTTGGCTCGCCGAGCAGTCGACCTTCGGCGACCCGTCCGACGCCGTACTGCTGATGGACTGGCGCTGGGGTTACGGCGACGGGCAGCTCGACCGCTGGCGGGTCACCGACGTGGCGGAGTTCCTGTTCGAGTGGTGCCCTCGCAAGCTCTCGGCGCCCCCGGAGTACTGCGCCGACGTCCCGGCGACCGTGGCCGCGTTCGTGGAGTTCCTGGCGCACAACGGCATGCGTCGGGGAGGTGACACGCCCGCCGCGATCCGGGAGTACTGCGAGACGGGCACCACGGCGTTCGTGAAGGAGATGGGCGACCCCGCGAACCACGGGATGGCCAAGAGCCTGTTCGGCTCGGTGGGCGGGCTGGAGCCCGGCGCCGACCTCTCCGCCGACGGGATCTCCGCGCTGATGCAGCAGCTGCCGGACACGGCCGTGCTGCCGTGGGAAGCCGACGATGACGACGACGAACCGGCGCAGCTCGGGCCGGTCCGCGTGCCCACCGACGCCGACCGGCACGCCTCCGCCGCGAGCGCGCCGGCGCTGGTCGCGATGAGAACCCTGGCCGAGTACTGCGCGGCGCCCGGGCGGGCGCTGACGACCAAGGGGAACCTGCGCCTGGCCGACGCCCGTCACCTCGTCGAGGTGATGCAGACCGGCGACGACCCCACGCTGGGCGGCAGGCGCGCACTCACCTCCGCGCAGGACTTGCCCGGGCTGGACTGGATGGTGGAGCTGGCCATCGGTGCGGGTGTGGTGCGACGCCAGCGCGGCAAGCTGGTCGGGGTCGCCAAGTTCGCCGGGCTCGACGACGTCACGGCGCACGCCAAGCTGGCGCGCACGGCGATCGACGGCGGGCTGGCCCGGCGTCCGCACCCGTACTTCCCGGTCGTGGACCAGATCGACGCCGTCATCGAGGCCAGCGTATTCGCCCACCTCGCCGGGATGCTTGCTGGTGAGCTCGACCTGGACGACCTCGCCGAAGCCGTGGGTGAGGTCGTCGAGGACGAGTTCCCCGGGCTGCCCGGGATGTTCATCGGCCCGATCCCCGCCCGGCTCCGGAGCGAGCTCGACCGGCTCGCCACACTGGGCGTGGTCGAGCTGCGCGACGAGGAGACCGTCGAGTGTGCGACCTGTAGCGGTACGCACCCCGCGGGCGGAAGCGTCGCCCTCACCCCGGCGGGGACCGGGGTGGTGGTCGATATGGCGCGCGAGTCGGGTCTGGAGGTGCTGCTGAGTCCCGACCCCGTGCAGGCCAGCGCCGACGAGATGGTCGACCTGATCGGTGCCGTCGACGAGCGGGGCTGGAACCGCGATCTCGACGACTGGTTCGCCGCCCAGCCCGACCCGGCAACCGCGACGACGGAGCTGGCCGATGCGGTCGTCGTCGAACACCGCGAAGCTCTTGTCGTGCTCGCCGGTCTGGATGCCGTCGCCCGCCTCGGCGGCGACCACGCGGTGCCCGCGGTCCGAGCTCACCTGAAGGGACCGTGGGACGGTCTGGTGGCCAACTGGCTGCTCGCCCGGTCCGCGATCGGCACCGACGAGGTCGATCCTGTCCGACTCGTCCACGGACTGATCGACATCCTCGGAGCGGCCCTCGACGCCGGCGGACCGCAGGAGCTCGTCTCGGTGTTCGAGGACGGCACGCCGCAGCAGCACACCGAGTTGCTCGAGACCATCTGGCGGGCCGAGCACCCGCGGCTGGCCGAGATACTCGAGGCACTCGGCGCACACCACCCCGTCAAGGCGACCGCGAAGGCTGCCCGGAAGGCACTCACCAAGCACCGCAGCATGCTCGCCGACCGACGTAGCAAGGTCTCCTCACACCGGGCATGACGTCAGTCCCACCAGAAGTGCCAGGACCGGGTACCGCGGATCATCTGTGCGTAGGTGCGCAGGGTGAAGAACCGGCCATCCTGCGGGTCCTGCTGGTCCGGGCAGAAGGCGAAGTGCTCGGCGGCGACGTGCAGACATTCGGCGTCGGTCATCGGTGGCTGCGCGACCGACAGGTGCAGTCGCGAACGATTCATGTCGACGAGCAGGGCACCCCATCGCTCCTCCCACCTGCGCAGGACCGCCGAGATACTCACGAGGTCCTGGTACGGGTGGTAGTTGCAGATCCCCGACCACCCCAGCACCGCGGGGACGTCGGCGGGGCGCGCGGCGTCGACCACCGCCAGCGCGGACATCGGTCCGGGCGTGCCGACGAAGTCGACGGCCCGCCCGAACGTCTCCGCACTCCGGGACAGGTCGGGGCTCGAACCTCGTGCCGGATCCTCCGGCAGCTCCGCCGGGAGCTGTTCGCCGCACGGGCACTCCGGAAGGCACGGTCCTGGCCACCAGCGGGCCAGGACGACATCGGCGTCGGTCGCGTCGATCGCTCCGAGCACGTCGTCGGGGCGTTCGAGGACGCCGGCCATCTCGAGGGCGGTCGGACCGAGCCAGACCGGGCAGCGGCCGGTCCGATCGGCGGAGTGGAGCAGGTGCTCGTAGAGGGCGGCATCGGGGTCGTCAGGGAAACTTGGGGATCCGGTCGGGCCGGAGTCGGTGAGGGTCATACGACTTGGACCGCCTTCGTCGCGATCTGGTTCCATCGGATCGCGATCCGGAACCGTCCGCCGCGGTGTGTCCCGCGGACGTTGGGCTGGGCTGAACACGGCCGAGGACGTCGAACGTGGGCGAGGCGTCGCGCTCGCCATCGACTAAACTGGCGGCAACGTTCAACTGCAAGCACGTAGCTCGGAGACGGCAGCGAGTATCGGCGGCCGGCAACGAGTAGTGAGAGCGGCCGAGATGGGCTCGCCGGCGGCTACTCCGCCACGGTCTCGGCGTCGACGATCACGGACTCGCGGCTCTCCACCGGTTCGAAGGTCCGCAACGCGTAGGTCGCGATCGCCCGGCATCCGACCCCGTCGACCGTCGCGCCGATAGGCGCTCCGACCAGCGGCACCAGCTTGGTCAGGTTGATGACCCCCTTCTCCCCCGCTTTGGTGACCAGCCGGAACCCGATCCGCTTGTTGATGTCGATCAGCACTCGGCCCGGCAGCTTCCGCAGTGCGGCCAACGCCGACTTCTGCCCGATCTCGACCCCGGCCTTGCCCAGCGCCGTCGAGGCGCCGCTGCCCAGCAGGCAGACCAGGATCGCGCTGCGGACCTCTTCGCTACGGAGGTCGTGCCCGCGCAGGTACGCGATGGACGCGACCATGCGGGTCGCGGTCACGTATAGCCCGGTCAGCGCCGCCGGGACGGCGATCGGAAGCGTGATCAAGCCTCCGGCTCCGGTGACGAAGCCGGACATCGCGGCCAGCCGGACGTGCGTCGCGATCAGCTTGCGGATCGCCAATTCGCGATCTCCTCCCGCGGAGACAAGGTGCTCGTCGGCAACCTGGGCGGCGCCCTTGATGGGCCCCTTCCCGTCGATCCCGATATCGAGTACCTGGTCAGCCAGCCGCTGGCCGAGCTCGTTGAGCCGGGCGGTGTCGAGGCTGGTGAGAGCAGCGGGCAGCTTGGGCATGGGGGTTCCTTCCGGACGCGATCATGCACCGCGAGTTCGCCCAGTTCCGGCGGTCTGAGTGACCAACGAACCGGACGGACTTGTGTGACGGGGTCGAGAACTCCTAATCAGGGAGCACGTAGTGGGTTCCTCCAGCCCGTCCTCGCTTGACCAGCGCTCCCTCGTCGACGAGAGAGGACACGATTTCCTGGGCGACGGAGGCGTCGACCCCGAGCCGCCTGCGCACGCTCTCGTTCGTCAGCCGACCCCGAGCGGCGGTGTCGATCAGCGACTTCCGCTCGGAGACACTCAGGCTGCGGCCGGCATCCCAGCTCCTCTGTGCCGTCGGTTCGGCTGCCCGGGGCGGCAGGAACGGTCTGATGCCTCGCCTCTGCACCGTCGGACCGCTCTCCCTCTCTGACGGTGCCGGCGGTGGCCCGTCGGGCAGGACGTACCGCGTCCCCCTCGTCTGCCCGGTCTTGAGCAGACGACCACGGTCCACGAGTCCGCTCAGGATCAGGCGCGCATCGGGGACGCCGATACCCATCTTCTCGGCGACCCATACCGAGCTCAGCGGTTGCTGCCGGGCCGCGCGGAGCAGGAACTCCTCGTCGCTACCTGTCCGCCCGTCGGGCTCGGCCTCCGGCGGCGGGGGCTCGACCCGTTCGTGAACGGTCACCGGTGTCGTGGCCAAGGCAGCCACATCGTGCACCTGGGTCGCAGCTGAAGCGACCCGCTGGTCGTCACGTGGATCCCCAGCCTCGAAATCCGACTCCACGAACGCCGGCGCCACGAATGCCTCGGCGTCCACGGTCTCGGCGGAGATGTCCTCGGTCGCCAGGAAGGGCGTCCAGGAGCCGTCGTTGTACTCGCCCAGCGGCCCGATCCCCAGGTGGTCGAGGGTCTCCCAGACCGGGGTGAGGGCCCGCTGCGGGTTGAGCGTGTACTCCGACCCCCGGATGCGCTCGAAGGTCCAGCCACACCGCTTGAGCTCCTGCTCACGGTGTAGGTCGGCCATCTGCTGCTCCGGCGTCGTGTGGAAGGCGTCCCCGTCGCACTCCACCGCGAGTGTGCCGGCTGCACCGGTCACCACCAGGTCGATGCGGCGGCCGTTGCTCTCCACCTGCGGGGTCACGTGGAACCCACGCGCTGTCAGGTCGAGGAACACCCGCTGCTCGAACAGCGAGTCGAACTTCTCGTGCCGGCGATCCCGCGTCACGTCGCCGAGAACCGGCGGCAGCACACCGGAACCGGTCGAGGTCATGTAGTCGAGCAGCTCCCGGCGCAGGTCGGCGGGGCGGAGAAGATCGAGAGTCACCGAGTGGAACAGCCACAGCTGGTCCTGGGCCCGGGACACCGCGACGTTGAAGCGCTGTTCGAACTCGCGACGCGTCAACGCGGTCAGCGGTGAGTTCGGGGCCGAGACCAACGACAGCCAGACGACGTGTCGCTCGTCGCCCTGGAAGTCCGGCGGCGTACCGACCCGGATCCGTCGCTCGTCCCACTGCTCGGCCACCGCAGGATGCTTCATCAACGCGGTGCGGATGATGTCGGCCTGGGCCTGGCCCTGCAGGACGACGATCCCGAACGTCTTGCCCCGGTAGTCAGGGTCGTCCAGGCACGCCGCGACCGACGCCGCGATCGCCTCGGCCTCGGCCCGGTTCGCCATCCCGCTGCTCTTGCCCTCGGCCACGGCACCGCTGACGTAGGTCGTCCGCAGGGGCGGGAGCCGGTCGGCACCGAACTGCCGCAGCGGCACCAGCGGTGCGTCGCGGTAGAACATGTGCGAGCACCAGTTGATGATCTCCGGCATGCACCGGAAGTGCTCTCGCAACCGGACGACCTGACCGAACCGGCTGCGCAGCACGGAGAACATGCTGTCCTTCGGGGTGAAGGAGCTCCGCAGGTAGGACGGGAAGTCGTGCAACTCGGTGTCGATCCTGTCGAACACCGGCTGCAGCGCTCCGCCGGAGATCTCGGACGGCGTGCACTGCTTGTCGTCCCCGACGACGATCACCCGGGGCGCTAGCCACAGCAGGAACGCACTCGTCAGTTCCGCCTGGCTGGCCTCGTCGACGATGACGACATCGAACGCGTTCGGCGACGGTGGGATCGAGGCCAGGACCTGCTGGATCGGCATCACCCACGCCGGCACGGCGTCCTGGGCGTGGTGCATCGCCTCGCGCGCCGCCTGCCGGTAGCGCTCGGCGAACTTTCCCGTTCCCTTCCCGACATTGGCCATGCTGTTCCGGTAGGCCTGAAGCGCCTGGACCTGGGAGGCGTTCATCCGGGTCAGACACGCTATCCAGGCCTTCGACGCGGCCAGTGAGGCCGTCAGCCGGGAGAGGTCGGCGACCGCCACGGCGAGCTCGGCTTCCAGCTGCTGCTCGCGTCCCGGCGCGATCTGCTGCTCGAACCAGGTGGCAGCGACCGAGCGTGCCCACGCCTGCGGCCAGCGCCGGAGCCGCGAGGTCCACGCATCGTCGGCAGGGTCGCGTCGTAGCTCGACGGCCAGCGACGCAGACGCCCGGTGAGCGCGGTTGTACAGCTCGTCGCAGCGGGCACGTTCCACGAGCTGGGTCGCGGCACGGTTCAACGCGAGGAGGGCCTCGGCGTACTCCTGGTCGTCCGCGTCCCGGATCGCGTCGAACAGGCGCCCCGTCTCCGGGGCCCGCTCCGCCGGCGGCACCGCTGAGCGCAGCCGCTCCAGGGCCGTATCGAGTTCGACGCGGGCGAGCGCCGCCGCGCGTGCGTGCGCCACCCCGAGCGCGAGAGCGGCAAGCTCCTCGGCCTGGCCGAGTGAAGTGACCCAGGGCCGGCTCGACGGCGGCAGCGCCGCGACCACCTCGCGGGCTCGCTCGACGGCGCGCAGGACCTCGCCGATAGCGGCGCAGGTCCGCCGGAGGCCCAGCAGCTGCTCGACGATCGCACCGCGCTGTGCGTCGAGCCGGATCTGGTAGTTCAGCGGTGCGAACGCGGCCTGCATCCGGTGCGCGAGGAGACCGACCCGGAGGTGGTGCTCGGCCGCCCGTGCGGCGGCGGCGGTGTTCGCCGGGCGCCCGTCGACCTGGACGACGTCGAAGAACGGCTCGGCCGCCTTCTGTTCGGCGCTCTTGAACAGCTTCTTCGCGGCACCGCCCTGCTCCAGGTGGTCCGCCCAGGCACCGAGGGTGGAGGCCGCGACATCGACATCGACCGGCCCGGTGAGAACGATCGATGCGTAGCCGGCCGCTTCGTCGTGGCGGAGCATCTCGTCAACGAGGGGCAGCTCGTCCAGCGCGCGCTGCCAGGTGTGCAGCTCGCCCTGCCCCAGGAGACGGTCGACCACGTGCAGCGCCCACTGCCGGTTCTGCGGCTGGTTGCGCGCACGGACACCGCTCTCGGTGATGTCGCGACACACCGAGTCGAGCTCGGCCATCTGGTCGGCCGGCAACGTCTCCAGGGCACCGACCAGGCCACCCCGCTCGCCCGCACGCGCGGTGTCACCGAGTCGGATCGCCGCCGTCAGCTCGGCGAAGCGCTCGACCGGCATCACGAGTTCGGTTCCCGGCAGGCGCTGCGTGCGGCGTGCGATCCGCTCGTCGGTCTCGGTGCGCAGCAGCTCGAGGAGCTCGTCGAGCTGCTGGGCCGTCAGGGGAAGTTCGCCGTCGATGCCGGTGCCGAGCCAGCCGTCCTCGTCGGCCGTGTCGTTGAGCCGCTGGGCGATCTGCGCCAGCGTCCCGGTGAACCCCGGCGCGACCTCCGGGTGCCGGTAGGTCTCAGCCTCCCGGACCGCGCGGATGTCCTCCAACAACCGGGCGCGGCGTCGGCCGACCTCGTCGCGCTTGGAGCTCAGGTCGGATATCTC
>JAKDNL010000893.1 GCA_030451825.1 Pseudonocardia sp.
CGGGGACTTCCACGAGGTGGCGCGGTTGCGCGAGCACGGCTCCGAGAGCAGCGCATGCGGAACGAGCATGAGCACCGTTGCGTTGCGGCCGTTGTTCGAGACGTTCGTCGGCGCCTGCGAGCTGATCGCGGAGCTGCCGGTGCCGGTCGTCGCCGCGGTCGAGGGCTACGCCATGGCCGGCGGGTTCGAGCTGGTCCAGTCGGTGGACATCGCGGTCGTGCGCGACGACGCGGTGCTCGCCGACAACCACGCCAACTTCGGCATGATCCCCGGTGGCGGGGGCTCGCAGCGGCTGCCGCGGATCGTCGGGGTGCAGCGCGCGCTCGGCCACATCCTGACCGGTGACCGGCTGAGCGGTGCGCAGGCCGTCGAGTGGGGCCTGGCCTACCGCAGCGCGCCGGCCGGGGAGTTCGACGCGGTCGTCGACGCGCTGGTGGCGAACCTGGCCGGCAAGGACCGCGATGCGCTGGCGCGCATCAAGAACCTGGTCCGGGGCGGTCTGCGCGGGTCGCTGTCCGACGGCCTCGCGGCCGAGACCACATCCACCCTGCAGCACCTGGCGGGCGAACGCGCCGGGGCCGGCATCGGCCGGTTCACCGGCCGGCGAGGAGAGACGTGAAGCTGATCGACACCGGCCCGGTACTGCTGGAACTCGACGACACCGGGGTCGCGCACCTGCGGCTCAACCGCCCCGAGGCCGCGAACGGCATGGACGTGCCGTTCCTGCGCGCGCTCTACGACGCGGTGATGACCGCGCACGGCCAGGCCGGCCTGCGGTGCCTGGTGCTGACCGGGGCGGGCAAGCACTTCTGCGCCGGTGGCGACGTGAAGACGTTCGCGAGCAAGGGCGAGGGGCTGCCGGACTACCTGCGCGAGGCGACGGCCTGGCTGCAGAACGTCGCCCAGGGGCTGCTCGCACTGTCCGCGCCGGTGGTGACGGCGGTGCAGGGCTTCGCCGCGGGCGGCGGCGGGTTCGGGCTGGTCTGCGCGTCCGACATCGTGATCGCCGCCGAGTCGGCGAAGTTCATGTCCGGGGCGACCCGCTCCGGGATGGCGCCGGACGCGGGCTCGTCGGTGACGTTGCCGCAGATCGTCGGCGCCCGGAAGGCGATGGAGATCTTCCTGCTGAACCCGACGCTGTCCGCGGCCGACGCCCTGGACATCGGCCTGGTCACCCGCGTGGTCCCGGCCGAGAGCCTGCACGACGAGGCGTTCGCGGTGGCCGCCACGCTCGCCGCCGGCGCCCCGCGGGCCCAGGGCGCCACCAAGCGCCTGGTGTGGTCCGGGCTGGGCGGCCGGGTCGAGGCGGCGCTGCCCGAGGAGGCCCGCACCGTCTCCGAGCTGTCGGGCACCGCGGACTCCCGCGAGGGCCTCGCCGCGGTGATCGAACGGCGCGCCCCCCGGTTCACCGGGCGCTGACCGGCTCGGCCGGCCCGGGATCGCACACCGGGCCGGCCGAAGCATCGGGGCCGGGTCAGGACACCCGCGGCGCCGAGGCCTGCGTCGGCGCCTCGCTCTTCGTCTCGTCGTCGTCGTCGGAGGGCAGGTGCACGTCGTCGACCGAGATGTTGACCTCGACGACCTGCAGGCCGGTCATCCGCTCCAGGGCGGAGACGACGTTGCGGCGCACGGCCTTGGCCAGGTCGGCGATGGCGACGCCGTACTCCACGACGATGTTCAGGTCGATCGCGGCCTGCGTCTCGCCGACCTCGACCGACACGCCCTGCGCGACGTTGGTGGACGCACCCGGGATGCGCTCGCGGATCGCGCCGAACGTGCGGGCCGCGCCGCCGCCCAGGGCGTACACGCCGTTCACCTCACGGGTGGCCAGCCCGGCGACCTTGGACACGACCGCCTCGGCGATCTTGGTGGTGCCGTGCTCGGAGGCC
>JAKDNL010000291.1 GCA_030451825.1 Pseudonocardia sp.
ACGGTCGCCTCGGCGTAGGCGTAGATCAGCTTCGCGCCGCGGCGGATGATGCCGTTCCACTCCTGGTCGGTGCCGGGCAGGAAGCCCGGGACGTCGACGAAGGTCAGGATCGGGATGTTGAACGCGTCACAGGTGCGCACGAACCGCGCGGCCTTCTCCGAGGCGTCGATGTTCAGGCAGCCGGCGAACTGGGTGGGCTGGTTGGCCACGATGCCGACGCTGCGGCCATCGACCCGGGCGAACCCGGTGACGATGTTGGGCGCCCACAGCTCCTGGACCTCGAGGAAGTCCTCCTCGTCGACCACCCGGTTGATCACCTCGCGGATGTCGTACGGCGAGTTCGCCGAGTCCGGGATGATCGTGTCCAGCTCGCGGTCGGCGTCGGTGACCGAGTCCTCGACGGACCCACCGGTCGGCTCCGGCGCCGGGTAGGCCGGCGGCTCGGAGAGGTTGTTCGAGGGCAGGAAGCCCAGGAGCTCCTTGACGTAGTCGATCGCGTCCTGCTCGTCGGAGCCCAGGTAGTGCGCGACGCCGGACTTGGAGTTGTGCGACCGGCCGCCGCCGAGCTCCTCCATGTCCACGTCCTCGCCGGTGACGGTCTTGATCACGTCCGGGCCGGTGATGAACATGTGGCTGGTCTCGTCGACCATCACGGTGAAGTCGGTCAGGGCGGGGGAGTACACAGCGCCACCGGCCGACGGGCCCATGATCAGCGAGATCTGCGGGATCACGCCGGAGGCCCGCACGTTGCGGGTGAAGATCTCGCCGTAGAGGCCGAGCGCGACCACGCCCTCCTGGATGCGTGCGCCGCCGCCGTCGTTGATGCCGACGACCGGGCAGCCGATCTTGGCCGCCAGGTCCATCACCTTGACGATCTTCTCGCCGTAGACCTCGCCGAGCGCGCCGCCGAACACCGTCGCGTCCTGCGAGAACACCGCGATCGGGCGGCCGTCGATGGTGCCGGTGCCGGTCACCACGCCGTCGCCGAACGGGCGCTTGGCATCCATGCCGAAGTTCGTCGACCGGTGCCGGGTCAGGGCGTCGAGCTCGACGAACGAGCCCGGGTCCAGCAGCGCGTCGATCCGCTCGCGGGCGGTCTGACGACCCTTGGCGTGCTGCCGTTCGACCGCGGCCGCCGACCCGGCGCTGATCGCGTCGTCGAAACGCTGGTAGAGGTCGGCGAGCTTGCCCGCCGTGGTGTGGACATCAGGCTCGACGTCGGGGGAAGCGTCCGGGTCCCCCATCGGCTCCGTTGCGGCGCTCATGGGTCGGGAGCCTAACCCGGAGATCGCCCCTACCCGGGGGTGACGTGCGCCGCAGCGCTCCGATGCACCCGCCTGCGTCACTCGGGTGACCACCGCGGGACCGGTCGGACGCGTCCCGCTACGGTGCCCGGTGATGGACGCCGACCCCGCGCCGCTGGACCCCTGGCGGCTGCGCACCGCCGTGCTCCGCCCGGCCGGCGGATGGAACGCCCTCGACGTCGTCGAGCAGACCGGGTCCACCAACGCCGACCTGCTGCAGGCGGCCGCGCGCGGTGCCGAGGACCGCAGCGTGCTGATCGCCGAGGAGCAGGTCACCGGCCGCGGCCGACTGGACCGCCGCTGGACCTCGCGGGCCAGGGCCGGCCTCACGATGAGCGTTCTGTGGCGACCCGAGGGTGTACCCGCCGACCGGCTCGGCTGGCTGCCGATGCTGGCCGGCGTGGCGCTGGCGGACGCGATCCGCGAGCTCGCCCCGGACCTGCCGATCGGGCTGAAGTGGCCGAACGACCTGCTGCTCGGCCCGGCCCGCGGCAAGGCGGCCGGGATCCTGGCCGAGATGACGGCCGTCTCCGGCGGCGGGCCCGGCGTGGTGCTCGGGATCGGGCTCAACGTCTCCTCCAGCGCCAACGACCTGCCGTGGGGGGCGACGTCGCTCGCCGCGCACGGCGTGACGGCCGGGCGTGCGGAGATCGCGACGACGCTGCTCACCCACCTGCACCGCCGGGAGGCCGGCTGGCGCGAGACCGGCGGCGACGCCGACGCGTCCGGGCTGCGCAGCGACTACCGGGCCTGGTGCGCGACGCTCGGATCCCAGGTCCGGGTCGAGCGGCCCAACGGTGACGCGCTGCTCGGGATGGCCGAGGACGTCGACCCGCACGGCCGGCTGCTGGTGCTGCCCGACTCGGGGGAGCGGGCGGCGGTCGCGGCCGGGGACGTGGTGCACCTGCGCCCGGCCGACCATCCCGACCGCTAGGTTCACCCCGCCTCGCCCGCGCGCGTCACCGCCCGTCGGCCGCGGCGGCGGCTACCGTGGGGTGCGTGGCCTATCCCGATGACCTGCTGGTCGAGGGCGAACGGGTCGCGCTGTACTCGCATCCGCACTGGCGCACCTGCGTCGGTCCGGCCGCGGTGTTCCTGCTCGCCGTCGCCGTCGCCGCGTTCGTGGCCGCGGTCCTCCGCCAGCAGCCCTGGGCCCCGATCGGCTGGCTGGTGCTGGCGGTGCTCGTCGCGGTCGCCGTCGCCCGCTACACCGTGCTGCCGCTGGCGCGGTGGCGCAGCACCCACCTGGTGGTGACCAACCACCGGCTGCTGGTGCGCGAGGGCGTGGTCTCCCGCCGCGGGATCGACGTCCCGATCGGGCGGGTGGACTCGGTCCGCACCCGCCGCACGCTCGGCGAACGCCTGGCCGGCTGCGGGACGCTGCTCGTCGACGCCGGGGGCGAGGAGCCGATGCGCTTCGCCGACGTCCCGGACGTCGAGCGGGTGCAGGCACTGCTGCACCGGGAGATCAGCCGCGAGCTGACCCGGCGGCGTGCGGAACAGGAAACGGTCGCGGCCGCAGCGGCGGAGAGATCCCCGTCCCGGGTCAGGGCACTCTCGTCGGCCGGCGACGACGCCGCGGGCTGATCCCCCGGTTCAGGCGGCCCGCCGCAGCGAGGAACGGGTCCGCGACACGCCCGTGCACACCCACTCCCACTCGCGTCCGGCCAACCCGCGCAGTGCCCGCACGACACCCCAGCGGGGTGCGACGTGCCCGGCCTGTACCGGCGCGTGGACCAGCCCGGCCCGCGCCCGGTCGGTCTCCCGCGCCGTCCGCACGGCCGGATGGTCGCTGTGCTGGTGCAGCACCGCGTGCAGGCCGGGCCGCCGGGCTGCCAGCGCCGCGGCCACGTCGGCGGCCGCGCGCTCGCGGTCGGCATCGGGCAGGTCCAGCACCGGATCCAGCGACCCGGCCAGGTTGCGTGACCAGCGGGCGGCCAGGTGCGTGAGCACGGCCGTCTCGTCGCCGAACGCCGCGGCCATCTCGGGCACGGCGGCCCACGGAAGCGTCGGGTCGCCGGTGCGCTCGACCCGACGCAGCAGCTCGTCGGCCACGCGGTTGCGGAGGAGGTATTGCTCGCGGGTCGGACGCGCCGTCCCTGACATACTGATCACCTCTGACATACCAAGAGTACGTACTCAGAGTATGTAATATGCTCTCGGTCATGCCTCCCGTCAAGTCGCGTCGCGCCGAGTACACCGAGTCCACCCGGGACGCGGTGCTCGACAGCGCGGCCCGCCTGTTCGTCGAGCACGGCTACGGGGCGACGTCGTTGGACGAGGTCGCGGCCGCGGCCAGGGTGACCAAGGGTGCGATCTACCATCACTTCGCGAACAAGGCCGCGCTGATGACGGCCCTGATCGACCGCCTGGAACGGGACGCCCACGACCGGCTGCAGCGCCGTTTCGTCGAGCTCTCGGCGACCACCGACCCGGCGACGGCCGGCCTCGCCGTGATCGACGAGTTCCTGCTGATGTGCTCCGACCCGGTCTACGGCGGCCTGGTGTTCCGGGAGGCGCCGATCGCGCTGGGCTGGCAGGCCTGGCGGGCGTGCGAGGAGGAGTACGCGATCGTGCTGATCGAGGACGTGCTGCACGAGCTGGAGCGCTCCGGCGCGATCCCCGGCCCGGTGACCGGGACGCTGGTGACCATGGTGTTCGGCATGCTCGGCACCACCGGCCAGATTCTCGCCGAAACCCCGGAGGACGAGCGTCCGCGGGTGCGCGACGAGCTGCGCTCGACCTACGTTGCGTTCCTGGCCGGGCTGGCACTGGGCGCCCCCGGCCGGACCTTGCCGAATCAGCAATGAGCTTTGCGGAAATGAGATGCGACGGCGGACGGTGTTCCCATGACTGACGACATCGCGGCGGGATCGCCGACCTCCGACACCCCCACGCCGGCCGACGGGTACGTCGGGGACCCGGACGTACGGGCGGAGTGGGACATGACCTACGCCGACCGCGAGCAGCTGTGGAGCGGGGGGCCCAACGGCGCGCTGGTCGCCGAGGTCGCCGGGCTCCCGCCGGGGCGGGTGCTCGACGTCGGTTGCGGTGAGGGCGCGGACGCCGTCTGGCTCGCGGGCCGCGGCTGGGACGTGACCGCGCTCGAGGTCTCCGGCGTGGCACTGGCGCGGGCGGCCGGGCACGCGCGCGACGCCGGTGTCGCCGTTCGCTGGGTGCACGCCGGACTGGTGGAGGCGGAGCTCCCGCCGGCGTCGTTCGATCTGGTCTCCGCGCAGTACCCGGCCCTGCTCCGCACGCCCGACGCCGCCGCCGAGCAGGCACTGCTCGCGGCCGTCGCGCCCGGCGGAGTGCTGGTCCTGGTCCACCACGCGGGGATGGACACCCACGAGGTGGAGAACGGCGGCTTCGACCCGGCCGACTACGTCTGGCCGTCGATGGTCGCGGCACAACTCGACGAGGACTGGGACGTGGAGATCGACGAGCAGCGACCACGCCCCGCACCCGAGGGCGGGGCCGGGGCACACCACACCCACGACGTCGTCGTGCGCGCGCGCCGGCTGCGCTGAGGCGCCTCCGCCCGGGTCCGATCCGCCCGGGCGGATCCGCAGGATCACCGTCCGGTCATCGTGACGAACTCCGTGACGACGGGCATGTCCGGGTTGCGCCGATCGGCCGTGCGGGGCGGTATCGGCCGGTAACCTCCCGCCGGTGACCAGCCCGGTGCCCCGGATCGCCAATGCCCACCTGCAATCCTCGATCGACCACGTCCTGATGCAGGTCGATCGCGACACGGTGTTGAAGGCCCGCGCCGTGTTGATGCAGGAGGCGGACGAACTGGAGGACGCGATGACGAGGGCGACCGGCGGGGCCCCTCCGACGGCTCTGCCCGGCCGGATGGGCCAGCCGGGCCATGGCGTCTGGGTCGGCCGGTGCAGCGACGACCCGATCTCCGGGCCCGCCCAGATCTCGTTCAACCGCAAGATCGACGCCGTGCTGGAGCCGTGCCGGCAGTACATTCGGGACCTACGGATCAGTGGGGAACAGCTCGGCGCGGCGGCCAGACGGTACGGGTACACCGAGGACGAGATTCGTGACAGCTTCCGGGCACGACCGTGAACCGATCCCGCCGAGCGGTTGCCGGCCTCGTCCTACTCGGTGCGATAGCGGCCGGGTGTTCCGGACCTGCGACACGGGACAGTCCGGCCGAACCATTCCCGCCGCGGCCGGTCGACATCCGGGTCGACCAGGTCCGCGCCTGCGACGCGTTGAGTAGCGAGCAGCGTGCGCAGCTGGGCACCGGACGTGGCTCGGAGAACAATGACTCCGCTACCAGCGATGCCTGCATGTGGAAGTCGGAGGACAACCGGCTCTGGGACGTCCGGATCCAGCCGCAGAACCCGATCGCCCAGTTCGACCCTCGGGACCCGCTCTACATCGGGAACGAGTACGGACACCGGGACCCGCAGATCACGTCCGTCGACGGGTACGGGGCCGTCCGCTTCGGATACGGCCTCGGCACCGAGCCGTTCTGCGATGTAGCCCTCGACGTCGGCCCGAACGCTTCCGTGGTCGTGGGCTTCGGGAACAACATCACCCGGGACTCCAGGTTCCCCGCCCCCCTGAGCTTCGAGCAGCGGTGCGCCGAAGCGACACGAGCCGCCTCGATGGTGCTCATCACCCTGCGTTCGCGCAGCTCGGGCTGATCCTGCTCAGACCTCGCGCACCCCGAACATGCCGGTGAACCGCGCGCGGTAGACCACCTCGTCGCCACGGTGCAGGAACGCCCGCAGCGTGACCAACCCCATCTCCGGGCGGCTGCGCGAGCGGCGGGCGTCGACGATCTCCATCGTGGCGAGCAGCTCGTCCCCGGCGAACACCGGCAGCGGCCAGGCGATCTCGTCCCCACCCGGGGAACCGAGGGCGGTGGAGCGCTGCAACAGCCCATCGACGTAGGCGCGCATCCACAGCGACGAGGTGAACCACCCGGACGCGGCGAGCTGCCCGAAGACCGACTCCTTGCCGGCTACCTCGTCGAGGTGGAACGGCTGCGGGTCGAACCGTCGCGCGAACTCGATCATTTCGTCGCGGTCGATCACGACGGTCCCCAGGTCGAACACCCGGCCCGGGGTCAGGTCCTCGAAAGCGATCTCCGGCACGTTCGGCACGGTAGCCGGACCACCGGCCGGACGGTCGGAGAGGGGAGCCGGATCACCGGTGGCGAGGGCGGAGTCGGGAGCCGGATCACCCGGGCACGGGACGGCCCCGCCGGGGTGGCGCAAACCCACCGTGTCGCCCCGATCCGATCGCCCGCAGACACCATCGAGCGTCACGAAATGGTCGTCGGGCCCGCCGGAACGTGACGCTCGATGATGTCGGGCCCAGGAGCGGCCTCAGGGATTCGTTCCCGTGACCGTGGTGCCGCTCGTTCCGAGGTGATCGGCGGCCGGGTCCCGATCGGCGCCGCGGATGGCCCGGATCGGGACCGATCCGACGACCTTTCCCGGTGAGCGTCATGCAATGGTTGCTCCCCCCGCCAGAACGTGACGCTCGATGAAGCGCGCGGCCGGTCCGGTGCCGGGCGGGGCAGGGAAGGCCGGGACGGAGCAGGCTCACCCCGTCCGTAGCACCGCGAGCGCGGCGTCGTGCAGGAGGCCGTTGCTGGTGAGTGCATTGCCACCGGTGACGGAGTCGGTGCCGGACAGATCACTGAGCCGTCCGCCCGCCTCGGCCACGATCGCGGCCGGCGCGGCCAGGTCCCAGGCACTCGCGGCCGGCTCCACGACCAGGTCGAGCACCCCCTCGGCGACGAGGCAGTGCTGCCAGAAGTCGCCGAACGCGCGGGTCTCCCAGCAGGCCGCGGTAAGGGCGAGCCAGCCGGGCAGCCCAACGTGGCCGGGCAGCACGGTGTCCTCGCGGAAGACGTTCAGGTCAGTGGTCGAGACGTACGCGTCACCGAGGTCGGCCACGCCGGACACGGAGATCCGTCGCGGAGCCTCCCCGGCGCCGGCCGCCCAGGCCCCGGACCCGGTCGCGGCCCACCAGCGCTGGCCGAGCGCCGGTGCGCTGACGACGCCGAGGGCCGGTCGCCCGTGCACGGTCAGGCCGATCAGGGTGGCCCACACGGGCATGCCGCGGGAGAAGTTCTTGGTGCCGTCGATCGGGTCGAGCACCCAGCCGCGGCCGTTGGCCGACGCGCCGGTGTCCCCGCGTTCCTCGCCGAGCACGGCGTCGTCGGGCCGTTCGTGGCCCAGCGCGGCGCGCAGCGCGTCCTCGGCGGCGGTGTCGGCGTCGGTCACCGGGGTGCGGTCCGGCTTGCGGCTCACCGTCAGGTCGGCGGCGCGAAAGCGCGGCAGGGTGATCGCGTCGGCGATGTCGGCCAGCCGCAGGGCCAGCTCGAGGTCGTCGGTCAATGAGGGAGCGGCGTCGTCCACGTCGGCCGAGCATGCCAGGCCCGTCCCGGCGCGCGACGTCGCAGGCCGCCTATGCTCGCTGGCGTGACCACCGTCGTGCTTGCCGAGGACGACGCGGCGATCGCCGAACCGCTGTCCCGGGCGCTGCAACGTGAGGGCTATGTAGTGCAGGTCGTCGGCGACGGGCTCGCCGCCCTGAACCATGTCGGACGCGTGCCGGTCGACCTGCTCGTGCTCGACCTCGGCCTTCCCGGCATGGACGGGCTGGAGGTGTGCCGGCGGATCCGCTCCGAACATGCCGACCTGCCGGTCCTGATGCTGACCGCGCGCACCGACGAGGTGGACTTCGTGGTCGGCCTCGACGCCGGCGCGGACGACTACGTGAGCAAACCGTTCCGGCTGGCGGAGCTGTTGGCCCGGGTACGCGCGTTGCTGCGCCGCCGCACCCAGGACGTCGTCGAGGTGGGCGGGCTGCGGATGGAGCTCTCCGGACGGCGGGTGCTGCTCGAGGGCGACGAGGTGACGCTCGCGAACAAGGAGTTCGAGCTGCTCCGGGTGCTGATGCTGCACTCCGGGCAGGTCGTGACCCGCGAGGAGATCCTGCACACGGTGTGGGGCGACGCGGACATGAAGTCGTCCAAGACGCTGGACATGCACATGTCCTGGCTGCGCCGCAAGATCGGCGG
>JAKDNL010000292.1 GCA_030451825.1 Pseudonocardia sp.
ACCGGCGAGCCTGAGTAACTCGCCGGCCCCGGCGCAGGCATGCGGCCGGCCGTGGGCCGAGAGCGACGACCGAGACGCTCCTCGAACTGACGCTCAGCCGGCCTGGAGAGTGCCGGATCGGCTCAGCCAGCTCCCCCGAGGGCGTAGAGCACGATCGTGATCGTCGCCAGCGCCAGCCACAGCCCGCCGAAGAATGCCCACAGCGGATCGACAGGCCCTGGGCGCCGAAACCATCCCACGCTGCCACCGCTTTCCTGAATGGGCCGGTACCGCGTCAGGGCGCGGGGCGCCTCTGGCGGATGGGCGGGGTCGCTCAGGACGAAGCCCCCCGACACGAACGGCTCCGACACGGTCACCACCGACGGTGGCCACGAATGCACGCACGCATCGCGAGCAGCGCCAACAGCACGTAGCTGCCGACCAACAGCACCCCGAACACCTGGTTGACCATGACCGTCTCCCGCTTTCGGCTGGATCGACGTGCGGTCTGCAAATGCCCCATCCAGCAGGAAGTATCCGCTCACCACGGACCCGTCCCCCAGCGGCGCAACGGTTTCTTAACGCGCACCGGCCCACTCTTAGCGAGGCCGCGAGGCCGCGGCGGGTAGCGAGGGGACGTGACTCCCCACCGAACGCCGCCGATGGCGAAGCACTCGCGGACGGCACTGCATTCTCCCGGTGAGCGGCGAGCCACTCTCGTTTCACCGTCGTTTCACGTTCGACGGGCGCGGCACCACGCTGGCCGGGGCGTCATGGTGCGCCTCGGCACCGACGGGGCCGGGCGCGACCTGTTGCCCACAGACTACGTCGCGCCGCAGCAGATCCTCCGGGGTATCCCGGCGCAGGATCGTCATCGCTGCACCGCCGCCGACCGCGACCACCGCGGCCCGCCCCACCTGGTTGTAGGTCGAGGCCATGGACGCGTGATAGGCGCCGCTGCAGGGCAGCGCCAGCATGTCCCCGGCCACGATGTCGCAGGGCAGAGCCACGTCGTCGGCGATCGTGTCGGTGGATTCGCAGTGCCGGCCCACGACCGACACCTGTTCGGTTGGCGCCTTGGTTGCGCGGCCGAGCAGCCGGAGCGGGTAGCGGGCACCGTAGAGGGCCGGGCGTGGGTTGTCGCTCATCCCGCCGTCGACGGCGACGAAGGTGCGACCCGCGGTGCGCTTGACCGCGCCCACCCGGTAGACGGTCACCCCGGCCCGGGCCACGATCGCCCGACCGGGCTCGATCGTCAGGGCCGGGACCGGGATGCCGTGCGCGCGGGCGCTGCGCGCGAGCGTGCCGCGGATCGCGCGACCGAATGCGGCCGGGTCCATCGACGGGGCGCCGTCGGTGTAGCCGACGGCGTGCCCGCCGCCCAGGTTCAGCTGCGGCAGGGCCAGGCCGTGCTCGCGGGAGACCGCGGCCAGCAGCGCGATCACCCGGACCGCGGCCGACTCGTAGCGGGCGATCGAGGTGACCTGGGAGCCGATGTGGCAGTGCAGCCCGACCAGCTCCAACTCCGGACGGCCCAGCACCCGCCGGATCGCGGCCGCGGCGTCGCCGGTGGCGATCGGCAGCCCGAACTTCGACGTGTGGGTGCCGGTGGTCCGGCCGGGGTGAGTGCCGGCGTCCACGTCCGGGGTGACCCGTAGCAGCACCTGTTGGCGATGCGGCACCAGCGCGGCCAGCCGGTCGATCTCGTCCAGGGAGTCGATCACGATCCGGCCGACCCGCGCGTCCAGGGCGGCCTTGAGGTCCTCGTCGGTCTTGACGTTGCCGTGCAGCAGGATCCGCTCGCCCGGCACCCCGGCGGCGGCCGTGGTGGTGATCTCGCCGCCGGAGCAGGCGTCGATCGAGCACCCCTCCTGGGCGACGGTGCGGGCCATCGCGCGGCAGAGGAATGCCTTGGCCGCGTAGGCGATCTCCGCCTCCGGCAGGGCGTCGCGGTAGGCCCGGCAGCGGGCCCGCACGTCCGCGGTGTCCAGCACGACCAGCGGGGTGGCGAAGCGCCCGGCCAGTTCGACGAGGTCGGCGCCGCCCACGGTGAGCCGGCCGTCGCAGGTGGCGGCGGCGGTCAGCGGCCACAGGCCGGGCTCGAGGCGAGCGGCCAGGGTCGGGCGCAACGAGGGAACGAGATCGGCGAGGGTCACCGGAACTCCTTGAGCGTCGGGCATCCGGGATGGACGCCGTCCGCCACCGGTATGCGCCACCGCGGTCGGTGCCGGTAGTGGTAAAGGCGGGATCTTGACGGGGTGCCCCCCGGTCCTGGCGAGGTCCTGACACCCCGGGTGACCCGGGTCCGGGTCCCGGGCTGGGTTGCGGTGCGACCCGCGGGCAGGGCAGGAGGTCGTGGTGGCCGGCGGCGCCGGGTTCGTCTCGCAGGGCGCGGCGGGCTGGCTCACCCGTCGAGGCACTCGAGTTCGCGGCCTAGCTGCGGTGGTAAGTCGGTTCCGGGTCACCGGCCTTACAGCCAGCCCCGCCGTGTGAACGTCACGTAGAGGGTGATGACGGCCAGCAGCATCAGCCCCAGTGCGAACGGGTAGCCGAGTGCCCAGCCCAGCTCGGGTATGAGGTCGAAGTTCATCCCGTAGATCCCGGCGATCAGGGTCGGCGCGAACAGGATCGCCGCCCAGGAGGAGATCCGCTTGATCTGCTCGTTCTGCTCGTAGCCGGCTTCGGTGAGCCGCGTCATCTCCTGGTTCTGCCGTTGGGCGACCAGGGTGGAGTTGACGGTGAGGATGTTGGTCAGCAGCTGCCGGAACCCGTCGGTGCGCTCCAGCACGCGGGTCGCATGGTCGATCACGTCGCGCATCAGCCGGCGCAGCTCCAGGTCGGTGGCGTCACCGCCCTTGCCGAACCGGTTGCGCAGCTCGCCGAAGATCTCCTGCAGCGGCTCGACCGCGCGCTGGAACTCGATCACCTCGCGGGTGAGCTGGTAGATCCGCCGGGAGACGCCGGGGTCGCCGTCGAAGACTTGGACCTCGATCTCGTCGATGTCGTTCTGCAGCCCGTCGAGCACGGGGGCGTAGTCGTCGACGACCTTGTCCAGCACGGCGTAGATCACCGCGTAGGGGCCGTGCGCGAGCAGGTCGGGATCGTTCTCCAGCCGTTGGCGGACCTTCCCGAGGTCGGGTTCCTCGGCGTGTCGAACGGTGATCACGAAGTCCGGGCCGAGGAACAGGTGCACCTCGCCGAGTTCGATCACTTCGACCGGGTCGACGTAGCGGGCCGGGCGCAGGACCACGAACTCGGTGTCGCCGTAGCGTTCCATCTTGGGCCGCTGGTGGGCGTTGACGGTGTCCTCGACCGACAGGGCGTGCAGACCGAACTCGGCGGCGACGGCGTGCAGCTCCTGCTCGCTCGGACGCAGCATGCCGATCCAGCAGAAGCACTGCCCGGCCGGCGCGTCGCTGGCCGCGGTCTGGTCGGCCCGCTGGGCACGGTCGCGTTGGCACTCGCGCAGCGCGTCCCGCGCGTGGTCGAGCGAGGGCGGGTCCGCCTGGCGGTGCCCGTCGGTGTAGACCGCGTTGTCGATCACCGACATCGCATGCTCCTTCCGCCCGGCCAGCGTGGTTCCGGTGTCGGCGCCGAGGGTCAGAGGCTGCGCGGGACCCGGTGGCCGATCACCGCCCGGGCGGCCGGGACGGCCCGCAGGGCAGCGTAGCTGCGTCGCCGCCGCGCTGTGGCCCGGACGGCCCCAGCGGTCAGCGAGCCGGACAGCCCGGCCGCGAGCACGACCGCGAGCGCGACCAGGTCCGGGGCCCCGGCGTGTAGCTCGCCGAATCGGTGCAGCACGAACCCGTCGACGAAGGCCCAGCACAGCACGGCGGCCCCGGCGGCGCCGGTCACCGGTGCGCGGCACCCGATGGCCAGGGCGGCCAGTGCCGCGCACACCGTGCCCGTGGCCGGTCCGCCGCCGAGCCCGGTGGCCAGCAGCGCGGCTGCGATCCCGGCCGGCATGCCCAGCGCCGCGGCCACGGGCCGCGGCAGCAGCGGAGCAGTCTCGGCACGACGTGTGAGCACGGCCACAGGCTGCCCGTATCGCCGCGGGCTGGCGGGGTTCCTGACGCCGTCCTGCCGGCTCGGCTCGGGTTCTTGACGCCCTGCTGACGACGGCACCCCCGGTCGACGCTGGGACCGAGCCTCGCCCTTCCGTCAACAGGGCGTCAATATCGTCGAGGTGCTCGTTAAGCGGTCGTAGCGGGCGGGGCGGGACGCGGTTCGCGTGTGCACGATTCGTCGGCTCCCCCGGAGGTACCGGTCGGGAGGGGTTCGAGGAGTCGTCCGTGGCCGACCTGGCTTTCGCCCTGTTGCTCATCGCGAGCTTCGCGTTGTTCGCGCTGGTGCTGCGCGGTTTGGACAAGCTGTGATCGCGAACGTGGTGGGTGGGTTGATCGCGCTCGCCCTGCTGGTGTATCTGGTGATCGCGCTGCTGCGTCCGGAGCGGTTCTGATGAGCTCCACCGTGGCCGGCCTGCTCCAGGTCGGCGCCCTCGTGGCGGTCCTGGCCGTGGTGTACGTGCCGCTGGGCAACTACATGGCGCGGGTCTACAGCAGCTCCAAGCATTGGCGGGTGGAGACCGCGCTGTACCGCCTGGTGCGGGTGGACCCCGCCGCCGAGCAGCGGTGGACCAGCTACGCGGCCGGTGTGCTGGGCTTCTCGTTCGCCTCGATCGTGCTGCTCTACCTGTTGCAACGGCTCCAGCCGCTGCTGCCGTTCTGGTTCGGTCGCGGCGCCACGGTCGACGACGTGCCCACCACCGACGTGCCGCCGGCGATGGCGTTCAACACCGCCGTGTCGTTCGCCACCAACACGAACTGGCAGTCCTACGTCCCCGAGCAGGTGCTCGGGCACACCGTGCAGATGGCCGGGCTGACCGTGCAGAACGTCGTCTCGGCCGCGGTCGGGATCGCGGTCGCGGTCGCGCTGGTCCGCGGGTTCGCCCGCTCGGCCACCGACCGGCTGGGCAACTTCTGGGTGGACCTGACCCGCGGGGTCGTCCGGATCCTGCTGCCGTTCTCGTTCCTCGCCGCGATCCTGCTCGTCGGGGCGGGCGCGGTGATGTCGCTGCGCTCCGGCGTGGACGTCACCGGCGTCGACGGCGCCCAGCACACCCTTCCGCTGGCCCCGGCGGCCTCCCAGGAGGTCATCAAGGAGCTCGGCACCAACGGCGGTGGGATCTTCAACGCCAACTCGGCGCACCCGTTCGAGAACCCGAACGCGCTGTCCAACCTGTTCGAGATCTTCCTGATCCTGGTCATCCCGGTCTGCCTGACTCGCACGTTCGGGGTGATGGTCCGCAACGCCCGCCAGGGCGTCGTGCTGGTCGCGGTGATGGGGGTGATCTGGGCGGCGTTCCTCGCGGTCGCGTGGCTGTTCGAGACCAACCCGAACGGCCCGGCCACGCTCGCCGCGGGCGCGGCGATGGAGGGCAAGGAGGTCCGGTTCGGCATCCCGACCTCGATCCTGTTCGCGGTGTCGACGACCGGCACCTCGACCGGGGCGGTGAACTCGATGCACGACAGCTACACCGGCGGCGCCGGCGGGATCCCGCTGCTCAACATGCTGCTCGGCGAGGTCGCGCCCGGCGGGGTCGGGGCCGGGCTCTACGGCATCCTGGTGCTGGCGATCATCGCGGTGTTCCTGGCCGGGCTGATGGTCGGGCGCACCCCGGAATACCTGGGCAAGAAGCTCGGCCGGGTGCAGGTCACCGCCGCCGCGATCTCGATCCTGGCGATGCCGACGCTGGTGCTGCTAGGCACGGGGCTGGCCATCGCGCTACCCGGTGAGCTCGACGCGGCGCTGAACAACGACGGCGCGCACGGGTTCTCCGAGGTCCTCTACGCATATGCCTCGGCGTCGAACAACAACGGCAGCGCGTTCGCCGGGCTCACCGTGACCAGCGACTTCTTCCAGGCCACGCTCGGCGTCGCGATGCTGTTCGGCCGGTTCATCCCGATCCTGGCCGTGCTCGCGCTGGCCGGCTCGCTGGCCCAGCAGCGGCGCCTCGAGGTCGGCGCGGGCACCCTGCCGACCGACCGCGCCGGGTTCGGCGTGCTGGTCGGCGGCACCGTGCTGCTGGTCGCGGCGCTCACCTTCTTCCCGGCCCTCGCGCTGGGCCCGATCGCGGAGGCACTCTCGTGAGCACTACCCCCACCCTGGACCGGTCGATCTCCGAGCGGCAGGAACGGCACGCCGAACGCACCGGGCGCGCGGTCTCGGCCGGGGCGTTCTCCCCCGGCCAGCTGTGGCAGTCGATGCCCGCCGCGCTGCGCAAGCTCGACCCGCGGACCCAGCTGCGCAACCCGGTCATGTTCGTCGTCTGGGTCGGATCCGTGGTGGTCACGGTGTCCGCGATCGTCGAGCCGAGCGTGTTCGCCTGGCTGATCGCGGTGTGGCTGTGGTTCACGGTGCTGTTCGCGAACCTGGCCGAAGCCGTGGCCGAGGGCCGCGGCAAGGCGCAGGCCGACTCGCTGCGCCGCACCAAGACCGACACCATGGCCCGGCGCCTCGGTACCGATGACGCCGAGGAGCAGGTGCCCGGCACCGAGCTGCGCATCGGGGACCACGTCGTCGTCGAGGCCGGGGAAACGATCCCCGGCGACGGCGACATCGTCGAGGGGATCGCGACCGTCGACGAGTCGGCGATCACCGGCGAGTCGGCCCCGGTGATCCGGGAGGCCGGCGGCGACCGCAGCTCGGTCACCGGCGGCACCACCGTGCTCTCCGACCGGATCGTCGTGCAGATCACCACGAAACCGGGCGAGTCGTTCGTCGACCGGATGATCGCTCTGGTCGAGGGCGCCGCGCGGCAGAAGACGCCGAACGAGATCGCGCTGACCATCCTGCTGGCCACGTTGACGATCATCTTCCTGCTCGCGGTGGTGGCCGTCGCGCCGATGAGCGCCTACGCCGGCGCGCAGCAGTCACTGGTGGTGCTCACCGCGCTGCTGGTGTGCCTGATCCCGACCACCATCGGCGCGTTGCTGTCCGCGATCGGCATCGCGGGCATGGACCGGCTGGTGCAGCGCAATGTGCTGGCCACCTCGGGCCGCGCCGTCGAGGCGGCCGGCGATGTCGACACGCTGCTGCTGGACAAGACCGGCACCATCACCTACGGCAACCGGCAGGCCACCGAGCTGATCGCGGTCGCCGGCGTGGTACCGGCCGAGCTGGCCACGGCCGCGCGGCTGTCCAGCCTGGCCGACCAGACCCCGGAGGGCCGCAGCATCGTCGCGCTGTGCGCCGCCGAGCACCACCTGCCGGGCGAGGCGACCGCCGAGGAGGCGGTCGCGCAGTTCGTGCCGTTCACCGCGCAGACCCGGATGTCCGGGATCGACCTGGACGGACGCCAGGTCCGCAAGGGCTCCGCCGGCGCAGTCGCGGCCTGGGTGGCCGCGGGAAGGCACGCCGACACCACCGAGGTCGACGCGATCACCGCCGAGATCGCCGCGCAGGGCGGCACCCCGCTGGTCGTCGCCCAGCGCGACGACCGCCGCGGAGCACGGGTGCTCGGGGTGATCCGGCTCTCCGACGTGGTCAAACCCGGGATGGCCGAACGGTTCGCCGAGCTGCGGGCCATGGGCATCCGGACGGTGATGATCACCGGTGACAACCCGCTGACCGCGAACGCGATCGCCACCGAGGCCGGTGTCGACGACTTCCTCGCCGAGGCCACGCCCGAGGACAAGATGGCGCTGATCCGCAAGGAGCAGGACGGCGGGCGGCTGGTCGCCATGACCGGCGACGGCACCAACGACGCGCCCGCCCTCGCGCAGGCCGACGTCGGCGTCGCGATGAACACCGGCACGGCCGCGGCCAAGGAAGCCGGCAACATGGTCGACCTCGACTCCGACCCGACCAAGCTGATCAACGTCGTGGAGATCGGCAAGCAGCTACTGATCACCCGCGGCGCGCTGACCACGTTCAGCATCGCCAACGACCTGGCGAAGTACTTCGCGATCCTGCCCGCGATGTTCCTGGCGCTCTACCCCTCGCTCGGGGCGCTGAACATCATGGGGCTCGCGACGCCGCAGTCGGCGATCCTGTCCGCGGTCATCTTCAACGCACTGATCATCGTGGCGCTGATCCCGCTCGCCCTGCGCGGCGTGCGCTACCGGCCCACCACCGCGGCGAAGCTGTTGCGCCGCAACCTGCTGATCTACGGCCTCGGCGGCGTCGTCACACCGTTCGCCGGGATCTTCCTGATCGACCTGCTCGTCCGACTGATTCCGGGGATCTGATGGTCACCACGCTGTGGCGCCAGACCGCCACCGGGCTGCGCCTGCTGCTCGTGTTCACCGTGCTCTGCGGCATCGTCTACCCGCTGGCGGTGTGGGGGGTGGCCCGGGTCCCGGGGCTGTCCGGCAACGCGGAAGG
>JAKDNL010000293.1 GCA_030451825.1 Pseudonocardia sp.
GTGGTCACGTTGACCACGGAGGCGTCTACAGCGGGGTCGTCTCGGTGGCGGGGTCGTCTCGGTGGCGGGGTCGTCTCGGTGGCTGGGTCGCCTGGGTGGCGCCTCGCTGCCACCAGCGGGCCGTTCGACGCGCCGGTCGCCACGAGGGGTCCGTTCGTGGTTATGAGGCGTCGGCGGGGGCCGGTCGAGGGCGTGGCCGCGCCGGCGTCGATGCGGTGGCCGATGCGGCGTGACCATCATCAGCGCGCGGCTGTCTCCAGCCGGCGGCGGTCGCGGACGATGATCCGTCCCCGGGCCAACACCAGCACGCCGCGTTGCTCGAGGGTTCGCAGGACCCGGTTCGCGGTGGCGCGGGTGGTGCCGGCGAGGCTGGCGATGTCGTCCTGGGTGAGGTGGATCTCCGCACCGCCGGCCTGGTCGGCGTAGAGCCCGGCGAGGTCGGCGAGCCGGTGGATGACCCGCTGTTCGACGGGCAGGTAGAGCGCCTCGAGCACCATCGCGGAGAGCCGGCGGACGTAGCCGGCCAGGGTGGTGCTGAGGAAGCGCTCGATCTCGGGGTGCCGCTCCCGCATCGCGAACAGCACCGGGCGGCGCAGCGCCAGGGTCCGGGTCGGCTCGATCGCCACCACGGTCGCGGTCCGGCGCGCGTCGGGGTCGAGCAGCGCCAGCTCGCCGAACACATCCCCCGCCGCGAGCAGGGAAAGGGTCGCGGTGTCCCCCAACGGCGTGGTGACTCGCACCGCGACCCGACCGGAGAGGATCAGGTGCAGGCAGTCACCTGGGTCGCCCTCGTGGAAGACGACCTCGCGGCGACGGAACCGGCGCGGCTCGCCGGCCGCGAGCAACCGCTCGCGGTCGACGTCGTCGAGCTCGCGCAGCGCGGGGAACTCGATGCGGGGCATGCCGGCGGTCAGCTCCCCGCGAGCAGTAGCCGCTCGTGATCCATGACGGTGATCCGGCCCCGGGCAAGGCTGATCACCTCGCCGGAGGCCAGGGCGCGCAGGGCGCGGTTGGCGGTGGCGCGGGTGGTCCCGGCGAAGCTGGCCACGTCGTCCTGCGTGAGCGGGATCTCCACGGCGCGGGCGCCACTGCCGTACAGCGGGGTGAGGTCGGCGAGGCGGCGAGCGACCCGCTTGTCCACGGGCTGGTAGAGCAGGTCGAGCACGGTGGCAGAGAGCCGGCGGACCTGCGCGGCCAGCGCATCGGTAAGCATCCGGTCGATGCCGGGGTTGCGGCGGCGCAGCTTGCCCAACTCGTCGCGCCGCACCGCCAGCGTGCGGGTCGGCTCCAACGCGACCGCGGTGGACACCCGGCGGGCGTCCTCGGTCAGTACGGCGAGCTCGCCGACCATCTCGCCGCGGCCCAGCAGCGCCAGCGTCATCTCGTCGCCCATCGGGGTACTCACCCGCAGCGACACCCGGCCGTCCAGGACCAGGTGCAGGCAGTCCCCCGGATCGCCCTCGTGGAAGACCACCTCACGCCGAGCGAAGCGGCGGTGCCGCCCGGTCGAGAGCAGCCGGCTGCGCTCGGACTCGTCGAGATCGCGCAGCGCGGGGAAGTCAGCGAGCATGATCACTCCTCAATCTCGTGCAGCACCCACACCGGGACCGGGTGGCGCTTGCCCTTGACCGCGACCTCGCCGCGTGTCTCCACCCGCCCGGCCTCCCCGAGCTGGCGGCGGGTGGTCGGCCCGATCACCACATGCCCCGGCTCCGCGAGGCCCTCTAACCGGGCGGCGAGATTGGTGGTGTCGCCGATGGCGGTGAAGTTGCGCATCTGCGCGGCGCCGACGTTGCCGACCAGGGCGGGGCCGGTGTTGATGCCCACCCGGAACCGGGGCCAGCCCGGTCGCTCGGCGGCGATCGCCGTCACTGCCCGCTGCAGCGCCAGTCCCGCGCGACCGGCGCGCCGCGCGTGGTCGGGTTGCCGGGTCGGCGCGCCCCACACCGCCATGACCGCGTCCCCGACGAACTGCACCACGGTGCCGCCCTCGGCCAGGATCACCGGGACCACCGCGCCGTAGTAGGTGTTGAGCATCGCGACCACCCTGTCCGGGGGGTTGGCCTCGGCGAACGGGGTGAACCCGCGCAGGTCGGCCATCAGCACGCTCACCTCGGCGATCGCGCCGCCCAGCCCGGCCTGCTCCGGGTCGGCGATCAGGGCGGTGGCCACCGCGGGGGACATGTAGGACCGGAACAGCCCGTCGAGCTGGTGATAGAGCCGCGCGTTCTCCAGCGCGATCGAGGTCTGGCTCGCGAACGAGCGCAGCAGCGCGCTGTCGGCCTCGCTGAAGCCGCCGGTCGGGCGGTGCGCCGCAAGCACCCCCGCCGCGCGGCCCTTCACGCTCAGCGGCAGGGCCAGGGTCGCGCCGTCGGTGGCCGGTGCCAGCGAGGCGACGGCTCGCCGCGCGAGGGCCCCCGCCGGACCGTCGTCGAACCCCAGCTCACCCCCGCGGACCAGACCGAGCCGCAGCTCGTCACCGGGGAACGCGTCCGCGGCCAACGCCCGCACCCGGGCCAGCAGCTCGTCCTCCCCCTGGATGACGCTGGCCTCGCGGCCGACCGCGACCAGGCCGCCGAGCTTGCGCACCTGCTCGCGTTCGGCGCCCAGCGCGTGCGCGCTGCGCTCGAGGACGCGGACCTGAGCATCGGTCAGATCGAACCGCTCGGCAAGGCGGGCGGTGGCCGGGCCGAGCGGTGCCCGCTCGTCGCCCCGCTCGCGGCGGCGCAGCACCTCCACCATCGCCTCCAGCGCGGCGGCGTAGTCGCGGCGCAGGTCGGCGACGGTCTGCTGCAGCGCGATGGAATCGAACAGGCCGCGGGCCGAGCCCTCCCGGCGGAACTGGACGTGTGCGCTGTAGCCGATGAGGCAGTAGGCCACGGCCATCAGCAGGTGCCACTCCCACCAGGACATGTGCCAGCTGCGGGCGAAGACCATCGCGAACAGGGCCTCGGCCAGCAACACGAACGCGGTCAGCACCGACAACAACACCACCGAGGGTCGGCGGCGGTAGGTGGACAGGTAACGCACCGCGGCCACCGCGTACAACGTGCCCCCGGCGATCGCGGCGACCAGCTTCACCCCGTCCATCTCGACCAGGCCCGCCGGCCCGCCCAGCGGCGGCAGCCCGGTCAGCGACACCCCCACCCAGCCGGCCAGCAGCACCCACGGCGCGACCGCCAGCACCCGTTGCCAGCGCAGCAGCCGGGCCGCGCCGGCGGCGGTGAACTCCACCGACGAGGCCACCGCCGCCACCGCGCCCAGCAGCAGCCCGACCGGCGTGGCGGCGACGAAGCCCGCATTCGCCGAGGGCAGCAGCACGCCGGGCGTGGCCAGCGCGTGTGCGCCGAGGAAGCCCGCGCTGACCAGGAACGCCAACGACACCAGGAACAGCCGCGCGTCCCCGCGCACCCGGGCCGCCCGGCCCATCACCGCGCCGAGCGTCACGGCCACCCCGGCGGCGGCCAACACCAGCCCGAAGTGCGAAACGGCGTGCGCCCACTCCAGGTCCAGCCGCGGCCGGGCCACCAACAACCACAGCCCCAACGCCGGCAGCCCGACGTGCAACGCCCAAACCCCGACACGCAGCAGAGAACCACGGCCGACCGGGACCGGGCCCGACATCGCAGCCGGGGCGGGCGGCCCGCTCGGCCCGCCCGGCAGCGACGGCACGTCGGGACGTCTCCCCCGGGTCCGCACACCGCCCACCATGACTGCTGCTCCTCCCGGTCCGGCCGGTTCGTCGCACCGCCGACCGGACATCGTCGGCCCGCGGGGTGACCGGTCGAACGCTAGGACCGGCGCCTTCCTGGAACCTTCCCGCCGACCAGCGTCCCGGAGGGCGGTCTCACCCGGCTGTCATCCGGCTGACTCCGCTGATCTCGTGCGGGCATCGCGGGCTCACGGCCGGGCTTCGAGCACGATGTTGACGGGGGTTTCGGCGGCGCGGCGGAATCGGGTGAACCCGGCCTCGGCCATGACGTCACCGAGGCGGGCCTGGCCGGCCTGGGCGCCGAGCCCGAGGCCGACCGGCTGCGACAGCGAGTTGGGCACGCACAGGAACATCGAGGCGCCGTAGTACATCCGTCCGATGGGGTTGAGGTTGTCCTCGACCCGGTCGCCGGCGGCCGGCTCGACCAGCAGCACGGTGCCGTCCAGGCGAAGGGCCTGGTAGGCCTGCCGGGCGGCGCCGACGGGGTCGCCCATGTCGTGCAGGGCGTCGAAGTAGCAGACCAGGTCGTAGCCGGTCCCGGGCAGACCGGTGGCGTCGGCGACCTCGAACCTGGCCCGGTCGGCGACGCCGGCGTGGGCGGCGTTCTTGCGGGCGGCATTGATCGAGCCCTCGTGGTAGTCCAGACCGAGGAAGGTCGAGTTCGGGAACGCCTGGGCCATCACGATCGTCGACGCGCCGTGTCCGCAGCCCACGTCGGCCACCCGGGCGCCCGCGGTGAGCTTCTGCTCGACCCCGTCCAGCGCGGGGATCCACTCGGTCACGAGGTGGGCGCGGTAGCCGGGCCGGAAGAACTCCTCGGTGCCCGCGAACAGTCGTGGGTGGTGCTCGTGCCAGCCCACGCCCTCCCCGGTGGTGAATGCCTCCTCGATCCGGTCGGCGCTGGCGAAGATGGCAGCGATCAGGTCGAACCCGCCGGCCAAATACACCGGACTGTCCGGGTCGGCCACGATCATCGCCCGCTCGTCGGGCAGCGTGTAGGTGTCCGCGGCGGGGTCGTAGTCGACATACCCGCCGGCGGCCTGGTTGTTCAGCCACTCGCGGACGTAGCGTTCGTGGGTGCCGGTGGCCTTGGCGAGCGCCGCGGAGCTGATCGGGCCGGCGCCGGCCATTGCCTGGTAGAGCCCTGCCTTGTGCCCCACCAGTGCAGCCGCCATGGACGTGGCCGCGGCCATGTCGCCCACGGTGGCGAACAGCGTCTGCTCCAGCGTGTCCTGATCGACGGTCATGACGGCGCTCCTTCCAGGTGGTGGTTCTGCTTCGATCGAAGTGTTCGCGGCACCCGGCGCGTCGTCATGAGCACTCGAATGCTCAGTTCCGTTTCTCCCGATGCTCAGGCTCGGCGGTAGCCTCACCGAATGGCAGCCCGGTGGGCGTTGGCGGGCCGGCAGGAGGAACTCTCGCGTATCCGGACGGTCATGGGCCGAGCGGAGATTCCGGGTTTGGTCGTGACCGGCCCGGCGGGCGTGGGCAAGACCCGGCTGGTAGCGGAGGCGCTGGCTCGCGCGCCGGCGGCGAAGTTCTGCACCTGGCGGGTCACGGCCACCCGGGCCGCGGCGGCCATGCCGCTGGCGGCCCTGAACCACTTGCTGCCCGAACGTGACCCCGCGACCGACGTCCGCACGGACCTGTTGCGGCGCACCGCTCGCGAGCTCGCCGCTCGCGGTGGCTCGCGCCGGGTCGTGGTGGCCGTCGACGACGCGCACCTGCTGGACGAGGCTTCGGCGGCCCTGGTGCATCACCTCATGACCACCTCACCGGTGTTCGTGCTGGCCACCCTGCGCGCCGGGGAACCCGCGCCGGACGCCATCGCACGGCTGAACCGCGACCAGGGCGCCGAGGAGCTGGCGTTGACGCCGCTGTCCACCGACGAGGTGGACGAGGCGGTGCGCCTGGCTCTCGGCGGCCCGGTCAGCGGGTCCGTCGTACACCGGCTGACCGCCCTGTCCGGCGGTAACCCGCTGCTGCTCACCGAGCTGGTCGACACCGCACTGGCCGAAGGCCGCCTGACCCGCAGCACAGGGCTGTGGTGTCTGAGCGGGCTGTGGGTCAGCGCGAACACCCTCCCGGAGCTGGTGCGTGATCGCCTCTCGCGCCTGCACCCCGACGTCTACGCCGCGGTGGAGCTGCTTGCCCTGGGGGAGCCGTTGGGCGCTGCGGACGTCGAGGCCATGGTCCCCGCCGCGGTCGTCGCCGCGGCCGAGCGCGAGGGCCTGCTCGTGGCCAGTCCCGACGGACGGCGCCAGCAGGTGCGCCTGGTTCATCCGCTCTACGAGGAAGCCCTGCGGGCAGCGATCACGCCGCTGCGGGCGCGGGCGATCTACCGTCAACTGGCCGACACCGTCGAGGCCACCGGCGCGCGACGGCGCGGGGACGTGCTCCGCCTCGCGCTCTGGCGCCTCGACGGTGGACAGGCCGCCGATCCGGAACTTCTGATGCGCGCCGCGCGCGAGGACGGCGCTCTCTTCGACCACGACACGGCCGAGCGGTTGGCCCGGGCCGCCGAGGCGGCCGGCGGCGGGCTGCCCGCCCGCCTGCTCCGGGTCGACGCGCTGCGCTGGTTGGGCCGGGCCGGGGAGGCCGACGAGGTACTGCGCGAGGTGGACATCGGCTCGGCGGATGCCGGGCAGCGGTGCCGGCTGGCGGCGGTGCGCGCCAGCAACCTCTACTTCGGGCTGAACCGGACCGACGATGCCGAACGGGTCATCGCCGAGGCCCGCGAGCAGATCTGGTCCCGCTCGGTGCACTCCGGGCCGGAGCTGAGTAGCGAGCTCGATGTACTCGAAGCGGAGTTCCTGTTCAACGCCGGCCGGGTCGGGGATGCCGTCGACCTCTCCGCACGGGTCCTCTCCCGCTCGCAGGTCGACACTCGCGTGTACGTCGACGCCGCCGCCATCGCCACGATCTCGCGCGCGTTCTCCGGGCGCTCCGACTACGCGTTGGCGGCCGTCGAGCGCGCGCTGGAGCTCCTCCGGGAGGCCGAGGGCGAGGTCTCCTTCGGCGCCGAGCAGCGCCTCCAGTTGTGCCGCTGTCTCGCCCATCTGCACGCCGGACGACTCGAGCTCGCCGGCCGGCTCGCCCACGAGGGCTACCGGGAGGCGCTGGATCTCCACGCGCAGGTCCCGCAGGGGCAGTGGGCGATGGCGCTCGGGGAGCTGGCCCTGGCCGGTGGCCGGGTGGCCACGGCCCGGCGATGGCTGCAGGAGGCCGCCGCCCTCATCGAAGCGAGGTCGCCGACCCTGGGCCGCTACGGCATCGCCTACGCGCTCACGTTCCTCGCCGAAGCGGCCGCTCTCGCCGGCGACCTCGACACGGTGGAGACGGCCCTGACCCGAGCGGACGCCCTGATGCCCGACGGTGCTCGGTTGTGCACCACCCAGCGAGGCCGGGTGTGGGCGGCGGCTGCTCGCGGTGAACTCTCGACCGCCCGCCGGCTCGCCCTGCACAGCGCCGATGCCCTCGCGCCGGTTCGTGCCTATCAGCACGAGGCCACGGCCTGCCACGACGTGGTGCGCCTGGGCGCCGCGGAGCTGGTGGTGGCGCGCCTCGAGCGGTTGACCCGCGAGTTCGAGGGCCCCATCGCCTCGATCTACACCCGGCACGCCGCGGCGCTGGCCGCGGGCGACGGGCCCGCCCTGACCGAGGTCGCGAACGCGTTCAGCGGTGTGGGGGCGGATCTGCTCGCCGCCGAGGCCGCCGCCCAGGCCAGCCACGCCCACCGCCGGGCCGGTTCGAAGGCCTCCGCCGCGGCGACCGCCGAACGCTCACACGAGCTGGCTAACCGCTGCGAGGGCGCCCACACCCCCGCCCTCGCGTTGGCCGGCGAGCCGTCGCCGCTGACCCCGCGGGAACGAGAGATCGCCACCCTGGCCTCCCATGGGCTCAGCAACCGCGACATCGCCGAGACGCTTGTCGTCTCCGAGCGCACCGTGCACAACCACCTGCATCGCGCCTTTGCGAAGCTCGGTATCACCACCCGTCGCCAACTGCGGTCCAGCATGTCCTGATCGCGGGGATCTCATGGAGCACTTCGACGAGATCGTCACCGACGAACGGCTGCGCCGCTCCGTCGTGGAGGACCACCTGGCCGGGCTGCCCGGCGCCAACCCCTACCTGTTCGATCGCTACCGGGCCTGCGCCTCTGGCGGGCCGTCCGGCCGGCGCGGGGTGTTCGTCTACGACTGGGACGGCTGGGTGACCGGATACTGGTCGTGCCTGCGCCACCTGTTCCGGGCGGTCCGCGTCTTTCCGGCCCTGGCCAGCGCCCCGCGACGGCCGGTGATGGTCGCCGCGGCGGTGCCGACGCACGTGACCGCGTCGTTGCTGCAGACGTTTGCCGGCCCGCAGCTGCCGTGGCGACTGGCGCCGGTGACGTTGCCGCTCGAGCAGCGGGTCGGGATGCGAGGCCGGGGGGCTCGCCACCCTGTGCGGCCGGCCGGACAGCCCTTGGTTGCACCTGGCCGAGGACACCTCGATCGTCGAGCCGGTCGACGCCGCCGGCGCCCCGGTGGATGTGCGGAAAGCCAGACCTCAGCCCACTTCGCAGAGGTTCGGGCGTGGGGGGGGCGCGCGGGGAGGGGGGGGGGCCGGGGGGTAACCGCCGGGGCGGGTCCTCCGACCGGG
>JAKDNL010000294.1 GCA_030451825.1 Pseudonocardia sp.
GGAAAGCGCGAGGCTTCCGCAATTTCGCGAACTACCGGCTCCGTGTGTTGCTCAATCACGGCCGCATCCGACAAGATCGCTTGACATCACGGATCCGAACCCGCCGTCCCAGGTTCGTGGCGTAGAGCCAGTTATCAGCCGACTATGCGTAGCATGTGAAGCAACAGAATGGACGTATGTCGCGACTCGGACGTCGGCTCGACGACCGCGCATCGGCCGGAAAAACACGGAAACCTCGCCAAAGTGACCCGAGATGATCCAGAAGTCGGTACCGTTGCCTCGAATTGTCCAAGAACGAGGAACGGGAAGTGGCCCTTCGGCAACGAGTAGGGGTGACTGGCGGCGCGATCAGCGCCCGGGATTGCGACATCACATAGGCGAAAACATCCGGATCGGCCGATGCGTATTACCGCCCAAGCCCCCAGTAATTCTGGAACGGCGGACATAACGATCCACGCTCGATGGCTCGCCAGACGCCCGCTCCACGCCCCGGTCGACGGTGGTCCACGGCCCGGGTGAGGTCGCGGGGTTCGCGGCGGTGCTCGCAGGTGCCAGGCAGCGCGGGCGGCCCAGCGGGCCTTGCTCGTGCTATTCCAGGTGGACGGCGCTGCGCGTATCCACGGCGTGGTGAGTGCGGCGGCGACGTCGTCCCGGTCAAGGTCGGCGACTTCCTGGTCGGGACCGACCTGATCGGCGACGCGGTGCAGGACGTCGGTGTAGGCGCGGCCGGTGTGTGGTGGCCCGCTGCCCGCGCGGGGCTGGTGTGAACGCGTCGCGCACTATCACCGGTCTGCGGCGGCGACCGCCGGTAATCGGGTGCAGGTGCGTGGCGGGCTGGGTCACGGGGTCCTCTGGGGCATGTACCGGATAACGCGCTGCTCTCGCGTCGCTGAGCGCAGTGGTTGGTGCTGGTCGCTATGGCGTGTCGTCGATCAATCTATGGGTTAAAGGGGCTGCATCATCCAAAATCCGGCGCCAGCGGCCCGGCGGTGACGGCATGACCGGCAACCAGCGACGTGTGCGCGGGAACCGGCCGTTCCGGCGCAATAATCGGATTCGTTGTGCCGGGTGCGGGCAGGCGCCGGCGAACCCGATCGAATGCGTGGAGGTGGCGATGACGTGGCTGCTGACGGGCCCGACCGGCACCGGCCCGGTGGTCGAGGGGCACTTCTGTCGCGCCTTCGCCCCGGCAGGCGGGCGGGTCGTCGACGTGGCGTGCGCCCGCTGCGGGGACGGGCCGCTGCTGGCCGGGGACCTCGCCGCCGGCGACGAGGCGGCCACCGCGGTCGTGCACAGCTGGCTGGCCGGGACGGGGTGGCGGCTGGCCGGGCCGGTGTGTCTGGAGTGTGTGGGCGAACTGTCGCGGTGACCTGCGCACGCAGGGACCTCGGGGCCCGCACGCTCGGCGATGCACTACGGGGTGCCGACGATCTGGTCGGGGTGTCGTCCGTGGGAGAGGACCTCCTGCCCGTTGGGGTGCTGCGAGTGGCCAGTGATCCGGTGGGTCGGCGCGGGGAGCAGCTCGAGGGGTTGGCGGCGCATGCGGTAGGTCTGGTATGCGATCATCGCCACCAGCAGGGTCAGTAGCAGCACCGATCCCCACAGGGTGCCGATCCCCAGTCCTCCCTCGTCGGGGGGCTTGGTCAGGGAGTCCCCCGCGGCGGCGCTGAGCGGGCGGGTGAGGATGAACGCCGGCCAGAACAAGAGCATGCTGTTGATGCTGGTCAGGTAGTGTGTGGCCAGCAGGACCAGCATGATCGCGGCGACGATGAAGAAGGCATTGCGGAATCCCAGTCCGGTGTCATCGGAGAGCCAGTCCCCGCTGGCCGTACCCAGGGTGTTGGAGACAAGGATCGCGATCCAGTACAGGACCTCGCCCTTTCGGGTGGCGATGTTCTCGACGTTGTAGGTCTGCCCGGTCCCCCACCACGCTACGAACACAATCGCCAGGAGGGTGGTCAGGATGGTCGCGCCGGCTCCGTAGCCGATCCCGCCACTGGTCACCTTCCCGGAATGACCGATGCCTCGGTCCAGGAGGTCCGAGACCGCGGTCCCGACGATGCTGGTGGCCAGGATCACCGCCCAGAAGATGCCGGGGTAGAAGCGCTTTGCGCGCAACTGCGCAGCGACCGAGACCACGAACAACAGGAAGAAGGCGACCGCGCAACCGAGGTAGCCCATCTGGAGTTCGATCGCGAACTCGTCGCTTCCGGTCTCTCCGAGGGTCACGGCGATGATTTTGATCACCCAGAACACTGCCGTCACGTGCGGAAGCTTTCGGAACACGTACCGGTCCGGTCGGCCAGCCGCATCGGATTCGAGGCTCATGTGCGTCTTCATCGGCCGTTCCTCCACCCTAATTCCGGGTTTCCGTCTCGCTACTTCGGTTCTCGTGGACTGAAGCGTCACGGACACCGCGCACGGCACATTTGGACGGGTCTGTGGGGAGCCTGCGCCGAGGTCACGGTATGAGTCGTCGAGTTAGACGTGGGCAAGACGAAGGTTTGCGGACCCCTATGCTTCTCACACGATCGAGTGGCCGCCATCGCTCACACTCGGTGGTCCGAACGCTCAGCCAGCGATGTCATCTCGGCTGCGCGGCGGCGGTGGCGGTGACCGCCGTGGTGGCCAGCGCTCGGTTCAGCTCGGCCGTCGCACGGACTGCCAGGTCCGGAGCTGGTGCTGGGTCCCGCGCCGGGCCGCGAATGGACCAGCGCTATCGAGGCCGGGACCGGCGTCGTTCCCGTTGCAGTTCCAGGGCGATCGGAATGAGCGAGACGATGACGATGATCGCGATGACCGGTAGCAGGTAGGCGTCTACTCCGGGGACCGCTGCGCCGAGGCCGTAGCCGGCCAGGACGAGCGCGATCGTCCAGCCGAGACCGCCGACGACCTGCCACAGGGTGAAGGTGCGGATGCTGGTGTGTAGGGCGCCCGCGACCGGATTGAGCACCGTGCGCACAACAGGGATGAATCGGGCCAGCACGATGGCCTTGGCCGGCCCGTACCGGGCGAACAGTTCGTCGGCGCGCCGCATGCCGTGCAGCAGTCGCGGTCGCGTGGTCCGCGAGCGCAGCGCGTTGCCGGCCCGGCGGCCGATCGCGAACCCCACCTGCGCCCCGAGCAGTGCGCCGCCGCCGGCGGCGACCAGCACCCAGGGAAGGCTCAGGTGCAAGTGCCCGGAGCCGGTGGCGCACAGCAGTCCGGCGGTGAACAGCAGCGAGTCGCCTGGCAGGAAGAACCCGATCAGTAGCCCGGTCTCGGCGAAGAGGACGGCGAGGATCCCGACAGTGCCGAACGAGGTCAGCAGGTCGGTGGCGCTGAGTGGGTTCAGCGCGAGGACCTCGGTGGTCATGGGGTGCCCTCCGTCCTTCGAGCAGCGCCGTTCGCCTCGCCAAGGCTAGGAACGGTCGGATTGTGCCCGGACCAGCGAGCGGTAAGCGCCGGGTAAGAACGCGTGCGCTACGGCCGGGTGGGCCGGCCGGCCAGGGGCGCGGTCGTCGGGTCGTAGGCTTCGCGCATGGTCCGGCTGCTGGTCGTGGAGGACGACGAGACGATCGGGCAGGCGCTGCGGGCGAGTCTTGCCGCGCACGGCCACGAGGTGGAGTGGGTGGTGACCGGCCAGGGCGCCCTGGAGCGAGCTGAGGGCCGGACGTTCGATCTGGTGCTGCTGGACCTGGGGTTGCCCGATCTGGACGGGGTAGCGGTCTGTCGGGAGTTGCGCACGGGCCAGCCGGAGGCCGTGCTGGTGATTCTCACCGCCCGGGACGAGGAGATGGACGTCATCATCGGGTTGGAGGCCGGAGCGGATGACTACCTGACCAAGCCTGTGCGGCTGGCCGAGTTGCACGCCCGGATCCGTGCCCACCTGCGCCGGGGAGACGCGCAGTCCGCGTCGGTGGGCTCCGGGCGGACGGTGCTCGGCGACTTGGTGGTCGACACCGCGAGTCGCCGGGTCACCGTCGGAGGTACCGAGCTGGCGCTGCGGGCCAAGGAGTTCGAGCTGCTGGCCCGGCTGGCCGCCGAGCCCGGGGCGGCGGTCAGTCGGGAGACGTTGATGTCCGAGGTGTGGGACGAGCACTGGTTCGGCCCGACTAAGACCCTCGACGTGCACGTCGCGACCCTCCGCCGGCGCCTGGCCTCGGCCATGGACGCGGCTGTGCTTCCGACGATCGTGACGCTGCGGGGGCATGGTTACCGGCTGGACCTACCTCCGTCGCGCTGACCGGGTCGGGCGGGTTTCTTACCCGGCCCTTACACGGCGGGGTACCGCGCCGAACTTGGCCGGCTCTACGGTCGGGTGATTGTTGGTCCGCTGCGGTGCTCCCGGTCTGGCTGTGATCGGTCGCGACGACCGGCTGGAGCGGTCCCGAGCGGGCCGGGCTCGTCTCTGGGCGAGCCGGGTGGGTGTGGGAGGTGCTGCGTATCGCGCTGTGCGCCGCGGCCGCCGCAGTGGTCGGACGCTGACATGGGGCGGTCCGCTCGACCCGCACCGGGCGGCCCGCACATATCGGGGGTGAGTCCGGTTTGCGTCGACGCATCGTCGTCCTCGCGGTGGCGGCGGCGGTGCTCGCGCTGGGCTTGTTCGGGCTGCCGCTGGCCGGGGTTGTGGCGAAGTACCTCGCCGACGACGAGCGGGGGAGCTGGCCCAGGTCGCGAACGTGGCGGCGCTGACCGTGGCGGTCGACCTCGCCCGCGGCTGGGCCGCGGGGGCTCATGGCCTGCCGAAAGCGCCCTCCCTGTCCGTGTGCCTCGCGCACTTCTCCGGCGACAGCCGGCCGTCACCACGAAAGCTGCCCGCACGCTCGGCGCCCCGCCGCTCGGGCCACCGCGCTGCCGATAGGGAATGCCGCCTGACGCGCCCGCTACGAGCGCCCGAGGCCGGCGGGCAGCCCCTTCAGCGGATTCACAGGCTGTGCGGTCCATTCTCCTGCGATGGTAGCTGGTGAACCTGGAGCCGCTCGAGCCCGCGAGCCCCGCGAGGCACCCGCGGACCTCGCCCGGCCGGCCCGCCCGGCCCGGGTCGTCGTGGGGATGCTCGGACGGCCGCAGCTGGTCGTCCGGGCCGTGCTGTCGGCGGGCCTGGTGGCGACCGTGTACGCCACGGCGTACCCGCCGTTCTACGACTACTACGACTGGTTGTTCCAGGGCCACGTGGTCTCGGTGCTGCTGTTCGGCACCGACCAGGGGACGGCCGACATCGGCGGGCAGTACGTGCTCGCCGCGGTGCCGGTGCCCAACCTCGCGGCCCCGGTGGCGATCGGGGCGCTCAACACGGTGCTGCCGATCGAGGCGGCCGGGCAGCTGTTCCTGGCCGTCACGGTGCTGGGCTTCGCGCTCGCCCACGGCCATCTCGTGCGCACGATCCAGGGGCGACCGACCGCCGTCGAGCTCGCCGGCTTCCTGTGGGCGGGGGGCTTCTACCTCTACAAGGGCTACCTGAGCTACCTGTTCGCCCTGGCTGTGGCGTTCGTGCTGGTCGCCGCGCTGCACCGGGCGCTCGCGCGGGCGGGCGGCCCCACCCGCGGTCAGCTGTGGTCGTTGTGCGGGCTGGTCACGCTGGCCTACGCCTCGCACCTGCTGGCCTACGGGATCGGCGTGCTCGCCGTGCTGGTGCACGCGTTCGTGCTGACCCGCCGGGGTCTGCACCGCAAGGCCGGGTACCTGGTCGCGACCGTGCTCCCGGGCGCGGGCCTGGCGGCCTGGTACGTGGTGGTCGAGCACGGCGGCACCGGGGTCACGCTCTACGACTCGTGGCTGGACAAGGCGATCTCGCTGACCGAGACCGTGCAGTGGTTCCTGCGCCTGGACCCCTTCCCGCCGTCCTTCCCGATCTTCTGGGTCAACCTGGTGCTCGGCCTGGCCGTCGTGCTCGCGCTGGCGTGCTGGGTGGATCTCCGGGCGGTGCCGGCGGCACTCGCCACCCGGCCCGTGCTGTGGCTCGCCGCCGGACTCGCCGCGCTCGCTCTCCTGCTGCCGATCAGCATGCTGGACGAACTGATCAAGCCGGACGAGCGGTTCGTCCTGCCCGCACTGCTGCTGGCCGCGGCCGCCCTGCCCTATCGCCGCCGCGCGTCCGCGCCGCCCGCGCGGGCGCTCGCGGCCGGGCTCGTGGCCGTCGTGCTCGGGTTGCACGCCGTGGAGTACGCCGATGTCGGGCGGCGGATCGCGCGGGTGGACGCCGCGACCGACGCGACGATCCCCGCGGGCGCGCCGCTGCTGCACCTGACCGTGCCCTCCCGCTACGGCTGCGCACCGGCCACGGGGGTCACCGTCGGGGTGCCCGTGCTCAAGTGGTTCGGCGTGGACCACGCGCTCGAGACCGGGCAGGCCCGGATCAACCTCGACGAGACCTCGCTGGTGCACACCCGGGCGCCGGGCCCGCCGAGCCTGGACGTGCTCGCCCCTGCGGTCGCCGACGTGCCGGCATCGGTGCTCCCGGTCGCGCCGCTCTACCCCTACCTGCAGGTGGTGGCCTGCCCGGCGGACCTCGACCGGGTCGGCGCCGGCCTCGCGAGCACCTACCGGCCGGTGGCCGGAGGGCCCGGTTACGTGATCTACCAGCGCGGGGTCCTGTGACCGGGGCGATCGAACGGGAGCGGGCACCGTCGGGCGGCTCGTCGGCGGCCGGGCCCGGCTCGGTCTTGTCCGGCGTTTACCGCCGACTGGCCGGCCGGAGGGGTGCTCGTGCCTACCGTCGCCTCCGCATGGTCCCCGGTGGGGCTCGGGAGGAAGGAGGACCACGATGGGCTGGGCCGACGCCGAGGTGGTCCTCGGGCTGGCGATGGTGCTGAGCTGGGTCGGGTTGTTCGTGGCCGCGCTGAGCGACCGGCGGGCACCGGGGCGGTACTGATCGGGACGGGCGTTGCGGCGGTGCACCGGGCAGGACCAGGTCGTCGATGCGGTCGTCGATCCGGGTCCGATCGCCGCCGCGGACGGTCCGGTACTGGCGTGGATGGTCGGGCACCGGTCGGGTGCGACGGCGGCCATCGCCCAGATCGTCAGCACCCTCGGCGACACAATCGGTATGGGGGCGTACTCGCCATGGCCGGGGCGGCGCTGCTGTGGCGGCGGGGTCATCGCCGCCCGGCGGTCGTCGTGGCCGTCGGCGCGGGCGCGGGCGCGGTCGATGAGGGGCTCAAGTACTCTACGGCGGCCGCGGCCGCCGGCCGCCACCCGGCTGGTGACCGAGACGAACTTCTCGCTGCCGTCCGGACACGCGCTCGGCCCCGTCGCCGTGCTCGGGGCCCTCGCCGCGATCGTGACTCTGCTGACCCGGCGGTGGGTCCCGCGCGTCGCGGCCGTCGCGGCGGCGGTGGCGGTCGCCGCGATCGGGTGGAGCGCACCGGCGTCGGCGTACACGTCGTGCGGATCGACGCGACCGTGGCCGCTGCGGCCCGGGTCGGTCCTCTCATCTGTGCCTCCGCTGCAGTCGCCGCCGTGGCGGGCTCAGGAGAACAGCCGTCCGGCCGTCACCGGGGTGAGGCCGCGGGTGGTCAGGTCGTCCAGGACTCCGGGGACTGCGTCCAGGGTGCCGGGATGTCCGAGGTGCAGGCTCACCACGCTGCCCGGGCCGGCCGCGCGCACCCGGGCGCGGATCGCCGGAACGCCGGGATCGGTGAAGTCGCGGGAGTCGACGTCGTAGGACAGCGTCACCGGGGTAGCCGGCGCCGCCGCGAGCCGGCGCAGCGCGGAGGTGGCGTGCTGGGCCTGCGAGGGCCGGGAGAACGCGCCGGACCACCGGTCGCGGCGGCGATCCCGTCCCGGCACCGTTCGATCTCCGCTCGTGCCCCGGCCTCGTCCAGGTCGTCGATGTCGACGTGTGACCACGTGTGGTTGCCCAGCTCGTGCCCCAGGCCGGTGACCAGCTTGGCCGCATCCGGATACTGCGCCAACCAGGTGCCCACGGCCAGCACCGTGACCGCGGCACCGCGATCGTGCAATGTGGCCAGGATCCGCCGGGCCAGGCCGAGGTCTCCGGCGCCGTGGAAGGTCAGCGCGACCTCTGGTCGACCGGAGTCGGCCCGCGTGACCTCGGTCCCGGGACCGGGACGGACGGTGCCGGCGGTGGGATCGCCGGCGGGACGGGTGCCCGGGGCGGCGGGTGCGGTCGCGGCGCAGCCGGCGGCCGCGCCGAGACCGGCCAGCGCCAGCCCCAAGCGCAGCAGCGCGCGGCGCGGCATGCGGCGTGGTCGGGGGTCCACCGCGGCCGGAAGTAGACCCTCGTCGAGCAGTGGGAGCGTGGTGCAACGGGAAGCGGTCGGACCGGCTCGGGAATCACACCCACGCCTCACGGCCACCACATCTGTGGGGCTGGATCCTGGC